>JBEKYG010000139.1:0-9184 GCA_049511215.1 Acidobacteriota bacterium
CAGTATTGTCAAGCAATATTATCTATTTACATGGGAACATTATGCAAAAGGCATTTTAAGATAAGTGATGCAATATCAATGGATTGTTAGGAAATTTGATTCAAATCGCCGGGGAACTTCGGGCTAAATACACGAAAACCCGCGTCAGCAGCGGGTTTCGGTGTGTTTTCAACGGATTGGCGAAAGTGATTCTGGGTCACCTGCTCTAACCAAATGAGCTTAGGGCCCATTTTAGCCCGCTTTTCTCACCAGGTTTCGTAGCGAGGCGGCGCAGACGGGCATGGATACAAGGCGCGCGACCGAGGGCCCCACAGGCGTACTTGACAGTACGTCGAGGAGCCCGACGGAGCGCAACGCAGTAGACATGCCCGGATCCGACGCCGCAGTAGAAACCTGGTGAGAAATGCGGGTTAGGATCGACGATTGTGGACTGACGATTACAAAGCGGTCAAATCGTCAATCGTCTTTCGTCAATCTCTTACCGCGGAGCCTTCGAGAAATGCCTTAAGCATGCGGCTGCGGGATGGGTGCCGCAATTTGCGCAGCGCCTTGGCTTCGATCTGGCGGATACGCTCGCGGGTAACCGAGAAACGCTGGCCCACCTCTTCGAGCGTGTGCTCGCTGCCGTCTCCCAGCCCGAACCGCATTTTGATGACCTGCTCTTCGCGCGGGGTCAACGTCTTCAGAACTGATTCGGTCTGTTCCTTCAAATTGATATTGATCACCGCCTCCGCCGGCGAGACCACGGCGCGATCTTCGATGAAGTCCCCCAGATGGCTGTCTTCCTCCTCGCCGATCGGCGTCTCGAGGCTGATCGGCTCCTGCGCGATCTTGAGAATCTTCCGCACCTTGCTCACGGGGAAGTCCATCTTCTTGGCGATCTCTTCGCTGGTGGGCTCGCGCCCGTACTCCTGCACGAGGCTGCGCGAGGTTCGGATCAGCTTGTTGATCGTCTCGATCATATGCACCGGAATGCGGATCGTGCGCGCCTGATCCGCGATGGCGCGCGTGATTGCCTGGCGAATCCACCAGGTCGCGTAGGTGGAAAACTTGTAGCCGCGCCGATACTCGAACTTGTCCACCGCTTTCATCAAACCGATGTTCCCTTCCTGGATCAGGTCTAGGAACTGCAGTCCCCGGTTGGTGTACTTCTTCGCGATTGAAACCACCAGCCGCAGGTTGGCCTCGACCAGCTCCTTCTTGGCAATGTCGGCCTCGAGCTCTCCGGACTTGATGGTCGCCAGCGTCCGCTTCAGCTCGGGGATAGTGGCGAAAGCTTCCTCTTCGATCTCCCGGGTCCTTTGCTCATGCGCCTTGATGAGCTTCTTGATCGACTTCGCCTCCTCAAGCCGGCGCGGCACCTCCAGGCTACGTTTCTGTTTCTGGATCTCCTGCTCGAGAGCTAAAACCTCGTCCACGGTGTTTTTGATGACACCGACGAGCTGTTCATGCTGGCCGGGACTGAGTTCGAGGGCGCGGACCTTCCATGCGATGGGAATGCGATAGCGGGCCAGCATTGAGAGGTACTTCTTGTACAGGCGAGATCCCTTGCGGCAGCGTGTCAGCTTGGTGCGCATGCGGTTGGCCGCCCGTTCGTGCTTGCGGATGCTGTCGAGCACTTCGAGAACAGCGCTCTTTTTATCGCCCAGCCGCTCCTCGGTCAACTCGTCGTCGTTGAACATGACGACGTCCCGCACGGACGCCAGATCTTTCTTCAAGCGGTCCGCGATATTCAGCAGTTCGCGCACCACCAGCGGGGATCGGGACAAAGCCTTCAGCACGACCTTCTGGCCGTGCTCAATGCGCTTGGCAATCTCAACTTCGCCCTCCCGGCTCAGCAAAGGCACCGTGCCCATCTCGCGGAGATACATGCGAACCGGATCGTTGGTCTTGTCGAGCGTGATGGCACCGAAATCGAATTCTCCGTCCTCGGCCTCCTCGCCCTGCTTGTCGTCTTTTTTCCCCTCGTCCTGAAATTTCTGCTCCGAGTCGATCACCTCGATGCCAGCGGAGCCGAAGAGCGAGAAAATACTGTCGAGGTCATCCGAGGAGCAGATCCCCTCCGGCAGCAGGTCATTGACCTCGTCGTAGAGCAAGTAGCCCCGCTCCTTGCCCATTAGAATCAGCTCTTTAACTTCATCGTATTTTTCTTCGATAGACAAGCCTGCTGTCTCCTTTCCGGCTATTTCCTGGACAGGCTGACCAGTTCGCGATCGACTTGAGCCCGCTCCGCAAAGAGCTGGTTCAGCATCCCATCGTCCTTTTGTTCGACTGCTTCAGCGATCTTCGAAAGGATCTCCCGCTTTTTCAACTCCAGCTTGATAGTACGCAGTGCACCGAGAAAACTTTCAGCTGTTTCGCGGGAAAAGTTCTCGGGAACTTCCTCCATCTGGAGTTGGGCCAGCATGACCTGTTCCGCTTCCCCAGCGAACCGCCGATGAAGGCTCTCAAACGTAGCAACCGCTCCGCGCCCTGAATCATCCAGGAGCGCGGCGAATATCTTCTTCGTCGCGAGACCAGCGAAATCCTCGTGGGAACAGAGGGAGAGGATGTACGGCTGGAGCGCTGAGTGACTGAGCAAACACTGCAGGAGCCGCTTTTCCGCGAACTTCATCACCCCTATCGATGCCAGCGGAGCATCCCGAAGCCGGGTCTTTTTTTGCTGCGCTGCCCGCTTCACCTCCGCGAGCATCTGCTGATCCTCAATCTGAAGCTTGCGGGCAAAAAGTGACACGTAATCCGAACGCTCGACGGCATTGGGAACCTTCGCCAGATAGGGCAAGACCGCATTCAGCACCTGGATCTTGCTCTTCGGATCACCCAAGCCGCCCTGGCTCTGCACCGCGGTTTCCAGCACAAAATCCAGATACGGGGGGGCCTGTCGCAGCCGGTTTAGATACTCCTTTGCGCCTGCACTTCGAACGAACGCGTCCGGGTCCTGCCCCTCGGGCAATCTGAATACCCGAACCCGAAAATCCTCCTCAAGAAAAAGGTCGAGCGATCTTTGTGTTGCCGTAAGCCCTGCGGAATCAGGATCGTAACTGACTATTACCCCGCGCGTGTACCGACCCAGCAGTTTCACCTGCTGCGGAGTCAGGCTGGTACCGAGTGAGGCCACGACGTTCTCTATCCCATGCTGGAAAGGGATGATGAAATCCATGTACCCTTCGACCAGGATGGCGTAGTCCGCCTTTTGGATTCCTCCCCTGGCATAGCTTAACCCGTAGAGATTCCGGCTTTTATTATAAAGCTTGCTCTCAGGGGAATTCAAATACTTCGGCTGATGATCACCGAGGGCTCGCCCGCCGAAAGCAATGACCCGGCCGCGGATGTCCGTGATGGGAAACATAATCCGACCCCGGAAGGCGTCATAGTGGCGTGAACCATCTTCGGAGCGTTTGATCAGGCCGCATTCCTCCAAGGCAACGTCCGGAAAACCTTTCTTCTGGAGGTGAGCCAGTAATGCGTTTCCCCCGGACGGCGAGTAGCCGAGCTTGAAACGGTCCATGGTCTCTCGGGTCACACCCCTCCCGTGCAAGTAACCCAGCGGCGAACGTCCCTCTTCCAGGTCGACAAGCGCATGGTGGAAGAAGAGCGCGGCCTCCTCCAGTGCCTTACGCATCGTGTCACTGTCACTGCCCGCATCGGTATCTTCCCTCACCGTCGGCCGTGGCAGCGCTATGCCGTACCTCTCAGCAATAAAGCGCACCGCTTCCGGGAAGGAAAGCTGCTCGATTTTCATTATGAACGTGAAGATGTTTCCGCCGACGCCGCAGCCGAAACAACGGAAAATCTGTTTGTCTTCATTGACATTGAACGAGGCCGTTTTTTCAGTGTGAAACGGACATCGAGCCACATGGTTCTGCCCACGTTTTTTGAGGGCCAGATACTCGGAGATTAGCGAGACGATGTTGACGGAGTTGCGCACCTCGTCAAGCACACTATCGGAATATAGAGGCATACCAGTCCGCCGGGCATTTGTGTTGAGAAATGATAGCAGAGTCAGCCATAAAAGCCAGACCTCAGACTTCAGACCTCAGACTTCAGACCTTTCTGGCAAGCGGAGCAGGTCGGAAAATTTCATTGGTCAGACTTGCCGAAATGGCAATCCGGGATATTTTCTCCGCTTTCGTTCTGAATTCTGGGGTCTGAGGTCTTAAGTCTGATGTCTGATGTCTGATGTCTGGCGCCGGTTGATCAGACTGGCGACGAAGCCCGCGCCGAAACCGTTGTCGATGTTAACGACCGTGACGTTGGACGCGCAACTGTTCAGCATGGCAAGCAACGCAGTGAGACCGCCGAAGGAGCTGCCATAGCCGACGCTGGTCGGCACTGCGATCACCGGGACGCTCACCATTCCGCCCACCACGCTTGGCAGGGCGCCCTCCATTCCGGCGACCACAATGACGGCCCGCGCGCGCGCCAAAGCCTCACGGACGCTGAGCAGACGATGAATCCCGGCCACGCCGGCGTCGAATGTGGTTTCGACCTCATTCCCCATAACTCGCGCGGTCAGAGCCGCCTCTTCCGCAACCGGGATGTCCGAGGTGCCGGCACAGACAACATGGATCACGCCGTCGCCATATACCGTGGCATCCTGAACCACCGTGGCCGCCCGGGCCATTTTATGGTACTGGGCCTTCTTGGCGATCCGCCGCACGGCAGCAAAGACATTAAGGGGACAGCGGGTGATAAGGATGTTGGTTTTCTGCGGAAGCAGGCTGCGGACGATGGCGGCCACATGTTGCGGCTTCTTCTTCAGGCCGAAGATAACCTCGGGGAAGCCCTGCCGTAACGTGCGATGATGATCGACTCGGGCGAAGCCCAGATCTTCGAATGGAAGGTTTTCGAGGCGCTTTGCCCCCTGCTGAGGCGTCAATGCGCCCTTTTGCACCTCTACCAGGAGGGTGAGAATGTCGTTTCGATGCATAGTAAAGAGTGATGAGTGATGAGTGTTTTTGTTTTTCACTCATCACTCATTACTGAGAAGATCAGTGATTGAAGCGCCGGCCGCCGCCACCGCCGCCGCCAGGCCTGTGTTCCCGGTCGCGGCCTCCGCGCTCGTGCCCGCCGGGGCGGTGTGGCCGGTCTCCGCGCCTGGGTGGTCTCGAGCTGGGTTCCGCCGGCGGCAGGCCTGCTGCTTCCCGCAGGACGGCCTTGCGGCTCAAGCGGATCTTGTTTGGGGGCTCGATGCTGATTACCTTGACCAGGATCTGCTCGCCCAGCTTGAGTTCATTGTTGATGTCCTCGACCCGATAATCAGCTACTTCCGAAATGTGAAGCAGTCCTTCGGTGCCCGGGAAGATTTCCACGAAAGCGCCGAAATCGACCAGCCGAGTAATCGTGCCGAGATAGGTCTTCCCAACCTCGGCTTCCATGACCAGGTCTTCGATCATGCGAATTGCCTTCTGGGCGGAATCGGTGTCTGTCGACGCGATGTTCACCTTGCCGTCGTCTTCGATATCGATGCGAACGCCGGTCTGCTCAGTGATGCCGCGAATAACCTTTCCGCCGGTGCCGATCACGGCTCCGATCTTGTCCTTGGGTATCTGGATTGTGATGATGCGCGGCGCATGCGGAGAGATCTCGGAGCGCGGCGTGCCCAGCACCCCAAGCATGCATTGTAGGATATGCAGGCGCCCGGCTTTGGCTTGGGCAAGCGCCTCAGCCATGATCTGGCGATTGATTCCCCCGATTTTGATGTCCATCTGCAGGCCGGTGATCCCCTTCTCAGTCCCCGCGACCTTGAAGTCCATGTCGCCATAATGGTCTTCCGCGCCCGCGATGTCGGTCAGGATCGCATACTTTTCGCCTTCCTTGACCAATCCCATCGCCACACCGGCAACAGGAGAAGTAATCGGCACGCCGGCATCCATCAGGGCCAGAATGCCGCCACAGATCGTGGCCATGGAGGACGAGCCGTTGCTTTCGAGGATGTCCGAAACGACGCGCACTGTGTAGGGGAATGCCTCTTCACTCGGCATTACGGGAAGGATGCTCCTCTCCGCCAATGCTCCATGCCCGATTTCCCGCCGACCCGGACCTCGCAGCGGCTTGACCTCACCGACGCTGAATGGAGGGAAATTGTAGTGCAGCATAAACCGTTTGAAGGATTCGCCCTCGAGCGTATCCATGCGCTGTTCATCGTCTGCCGTTCCCAAAGTCGCCGTCACCAGGGCCTGCGTTTCACCGCGCGTGAACAAGGCCGAACCGTGAGTTCGAGGCAGCAAACTCACTTCGATGGTGATCGGACGGACTTCGTCGAAGCGGCGGCCATCGGGCCGCATCCTGTCTTCCAGGATCTCCTTGCGGAAGATCTTCTCCATAATGTGCTGGAAAATCGCTTCCGCCTGGGCCCGGCGTTCCTCTTCCCCTTCTGGAACTCCGGTGACAATCTCCTTCAGGATCTCATCCAACCTGCCGTAGCTGTTGAGCTTGCCTTTGATGTGCAGCGCTTCCGAGATCGCTTGAGCATATGCCTGCTCGATGCGCGCGTATTCGGCCTGATCCAGGACCGGCTTGACGAACTCGCGCTTCACAGGTTGTATCTTCTCATACAGTTCCTTCTGCAGCGCGATCAGCTTACGAATGTTGTTATGGGCAAAATCAAGCGCTTCGATCATGGTCTCTTCGGTGATCTGCTGCGCACCTGCCTCGACCATGACGATCGCGTCCTCCGTCCCGGCCACAATCAGGTTCAGACTGCTGTCCTTCAACTTGGTGAAGGGCGGATTGGCTACCAACTGGCCGTCCATCAATCCGACCCTCACCCCGGCGATCGGGTTGAAGAACGGGATAGGCGAACAATACAAGGCCGCCGACGCGCCCGTGATGCTCATCACGTCGGGATCATTTTCCTTGTCGGCCGAAAGCACCAGGGCGATGACCTGAACCTCGCTGCAGTATCCTTCGGGGAACAATGGCCGCAGCGGACGGTCAGTAAGCCGGGAGGTCAGAATCTCTTTCTCTGTCGGCCTCCCCTCGCGTTTGAAAAAGCCGCCGGGGATCTTGCCGGCCGCATAGGTGTTCTCACGATAATCCACCGTGAGCGGGAAGAAATCGACGCCTTCACGGGGTTCTTTCAAGGCGCAGGTGGTGGCAAGCACAACCGTGTCGCCATAGCTGACATAGGCTGCGCCGTCGGCCTGTGTGGCTACTTTGCCCATTTCAATGCTGAATTCCAGCCCACCGATCTCGGTGGAAACTCGATGTTTCATAGGTACTCCTTCTGATTTGTGATCCTGCTTTGCGTGAGTTTCGGTGGGCTTGGGGATTCAGGAATTATGATCATGAGTCACGGGTTAAGGGCTAGCGCGTGAGGCAGATAGCCGTTAACTCATAACTCATAATCCATATCCCACCGTCACTCCTGTTGTTTCTTGCCGGGAACTTAACGGCTCTCGTGCCGCCACGTCCGCATACTCGCCGGATACCTTGAGCTATTGGGTGAACCCCCATGTTTGAGTCCATGGAGCCGGCAGAGGCACAGCGACTCTCGATGAGTTCGCAAACTTGCCTCGAGTCCTCTTCCGTGACGTTCCGTGAGGTTATACAAGATGAGGGGGCGAGTCCGAGACCTGTTCCGACCGCTTCCACGCGGGACCGGCACTGCTATTGTCCATTCCTATTTGCGCATCCCGAGCCGTTCGATTACGGTCCGGTAGCGATTGACGTCTTTTGATTTGAGATAATCCAGCAGCCGACGCCTCTTGCCAACCATTTTCAGCAGCCCTCTGCGGGAGTGATGGTCTTTGGCGTGAACCTTGAAATGCTCGGTCAGGTAGGTAATCCTTTCGCTCAGAATCGCGATCTGAACTTCAGGCGACCCGGTATCGGTATCGTGGGTCCGGTAGGCGTCGACAATCACAGTCTTCTTTTCCCTCGTGAGCGGCAAGGCATCCTCCTGCAAATCACTAAAATACAAACCATGATAATAACATGCCGAAGGTGTGGGTGCAATCGAAAATAAATCCAGAGCGTGTGGCTATAACCCGCTTATTTTGCACGACTTGAACGCAAATCTCCCAGGTCCCGCCCCGCGAAGCGCGATTCGGCCTTGGCGGCATCTTTGATTCGAGATTCGAGATTCGAAATTATCCAATCTCGAATCTCGAATCTCGAATTTCAAATCGTGCTAGTGACGGACGATGGGGCTGAGATTCTGCTGCGCTTTTAACATGGAAGCCTGTTCGAGGGCGCGCTTGAGACTGTCGTACGGACCGGCATAAACGACGAACCATTGTTTGCCCTTCGGCGCCTCCTCGAGCTTCACGAACGCGAAATACCCTTTTTTCTGCAAATCGGCCACGGCTGCATCTGCCTGTTCTTTTGTTTCCAATGAGTGCAGTTGTAACAGATATCTGCCTGATCCCTCTGCCGGCCCGTGCTCCGGCGGGGGATCCTTCACGCTGAGCGCACGCGATGCGGCGGGTTCACGAGTGGCCGCGGAGGTAGTTGTGATTAAGGACAATGGGCGTGTCTGCGCGTTGGCCTCTGGAATAGGATCCTTCGCATGCTCGGCTGCCTTGTGTGGAGAATCCGGGGTATGCGCGCCGAACGCACCTGGCGACTCAGGCACGAGGGCAATTGCCGGCGATAGAGGATCCGGTACTTGCTTCGTCGAAGCCGGTGAAGACATGGATCTTTTGAAATTGGCACGCAGATCCGCTAATGACCCGCGCCAGAGCCAGAGAAAGAGGGCAGCCAGCAGGGCAAGAACCAACAATGCGGCAATGGGCACAATGAGTCTCATGGAAGGGATAAAACGAATCCTGGTGCCTGTCTCCTTTCCCCGGATGCCGCGCGCCGCCTTGCGCGTCATTCTGGCGGTGATCACACGCGCTCGCTCGCTGTACCCGGCCAGGAGGGTACGGTCGCAAATGACATTGATCAGCCTTGGATAACCTTTCGAATATTCGTAGATGTTTCGCAGGGCGCCTTGGGTGAAACCAATGCCTCCTCTCGATCCTGCCACGGAGAGACGGTGCTCGATATACTGGACCATGTCCTTTTTTGAGAGCGGCTTCAATGCGTAGCGGATGGTGATGCGTTGGTCCAGCTGACGCAACTGCGGGAGGTGCAGCTTCTGCTCAAATTCGAGCTGCCCAACAAAGATGATCTGGATCAGTTTTTTTTTGGCTGTTTCGAGATTGGAGAGAATGCGCAACTGTTCCAGTACCTCCAG
>JBEKYG010000140.1:0-9180 GCA_049511215.1 Acidobacteriota bacterium
TCGGTATAGCGCTTCGCTCGAAGCACAAGGGTGTCAGATTGCGGAGTGACATCGGACAACCAGCGATAATATACCTACCGAAGATCCGTTATGTGCCGAACTCGTGTCCAGCTCAGCACAACCATGCCCTCGACTACGAGACGCGACGACCGCATTTCGTCGTGGGACATCTCCGTCACGCTCTTCACGCAAGCGATAACCAGATCTTTCTGGCACGCTCCCTTGGAATCTCGATTCCAGAAGGATTCACATTCGTTCGGCCTCACGAGAGAGGCCATTTGGCCGCACAGCGGGCAACTGCTGAACGAAGCGTGATCTACCGGAGCAGATCTGCCCTCCGATGGCTTTGGTCTGTTGATGCGGTTGCAGTATCATGTGACCGAGACGAGTGGTTTGCCTACGAACTGAGGGTGAAGCGGTGGTTCGAAAAGAATGGGTATGAAGTCGTGCACCTGTCCGGTAGCAGAAACGGGGACAGCGGAGTGGACATTCAAGCCCAAAAGGGCAGCGAAAACTTGCTTGTTCAATGCAAGTACAGGAAGGAAAAAATCGGTCCCGGAGCGATACGCGAATTGCTCGGGAGTCTCGCAACCTTCCCTCAAGGATCTCGGGGAGTGTTGGTTTCAAGTTCCGAACTCACACACGGAGCACGCGAGCTGGCGCAGCAACACGGCATTCAGTTCATTGAGGGTGTGGACTTCATGGCAGATCTCGACTTTCGAGTGAGCTGACGCACATAGGCGCGTGCTTCCGGGCATAATCTCAGATCGACCATCTTGTCAATCACGGCAGCGTCAGGTCTCATTCTTACCGACATTAAGAGAGCGGTCAGAATTGCATTCTATGGGGGGCAGCGTTTATGGACGTCAGCTTAGACGCAATATTGAAAAAGCTCCGAGAACTCAACCTTAAATGGACCATCGATTGGAAGATGGGTACGGATGGCCAGGAGAGTCACGAAGATGTGGTTTTGGAGATTAAAGCGGGGCACCAGATGGAAGAAGGATACCTAAATGTAAAAATAGGAAATTTACTCACTGGTAGTTGTCTGGCCCCTGCTCCTGGCTACAATGAGTCCTTAATGGAAATCGTTGGCCCACTCTTCAGTCTAGAAGTCAGTCTTAATGATTCAGAAGCACATCAAATTTCATTTTACTATCACAAACTATATCCCGAACAGGCTATAGTAAAATATTTGGATAAGCGGCGCCGCGGAACCGGAGCTGGATTTGGGTTCACACGGCGCAGTAATGACTGGATTGTTAGGACAAGGAATATTCGTGGTCATCCCGATGTATCTGAGAATCCTTTAGAATATCGTGCTATAAAGGATTATTTTGATCGTATTATAGGACCAGAAATACAGTCAAGAAAGGATGAACGAGAGGCATACCGCAGGAAACAGAAGGAAATTGCAGAAAGAGGCAAAAGGCTCTTTTCGGACCGGTAGCTATGTCGACAGGAATGTGGACACCCATCAAAGATGCAAAAAACAGTGGGTGTCGGTGCTTTCCTCATCCATCTCGACTTCAAGAATCTCCCCACCACTTCTTTGATTAGGGGAGAGGAAAGAATGTGGACACCCATCGAAGATGCAAAAAGTGGGTGTCCACCTTTCTCAGTCCTCCCTCAGCGCTTTCGCCGGGTCGATGGATGCGGCGCGGAGGGCGGGGATGAGGGAAGAAACCAATCCCAGGAAGAGCAGCAGCGAAGCGACTGCGACCAGTGTCGTTGGATCGCTGGCGCGAACGCCAAACAACAGGCTTTGCAGGTAGCGGCCCGAGGCCAGCGCGGCGGCAAGGCCCAGACCTACGCCGAGCCCTGTGCGCCAAAGGCCCTGAAGCATTATTTGGCCGATCAGGCGTTCGGATGTCGCTCCCAGCGTGGCGCGGATGCCCAGCTCGCGCTTGCGCCGGGAGACGCTATCGGAAAGCAAGGCCGAAAGGCCCAGCGCGGCCAGCAGGATGGCTGTGCCCCCGAAGACTGCGAGCATGGCGATGATTTGGCGATGCGGCAGCGATTGCTCGCCGCGAATCTCGCTCAATTCATCAATGCCACCGGGCTTCACGCCCGGGAAGGTTTCGCGCATGACCGACGAAATGGTGGCTTCGAGATCTTTTTTAGAAAGCGTGGAGCGCACAAAAAGCGCGTAGGGTGGGAATCTACCTAAAGGCTCGAAACGCATCGGCATGGTAGAGCCGCCATCCTGAAAAAGATGGAAATCGTTTACGACGCCCATGATCTCCGTAGGCTCTTTGCCCAAAAAACTCTGACCTTCGGCCTTCCCTCTTGGAAAACCCGCGAGGCGCTCGGCCTCCCGATTCAGAATGCAAACGTGTCTTTGCGCATCTTCGGCCTTGAAATCACGTCCCTGAAGAAAACGTGGACACCCATTATTTCTATACATTTCTGTGACTCAGCGGCAGGAGAGCGGCGATTAGGGGTTGAGGAAAAGGAAAATCGTGGACACCCACTATTTCTATATATTTCTGAGCCTCAGCGGCAGGAGCCGAATCGTGGACAGAATGTCACTGAAACGTGGACACCCATTATTTCTGAACATTTCTGAACCTCAGCGGCAGGAGCGGCGGTTTGGGGTTGGGGAATAGAGTGGTGGAAATCTGGACACCCATCGTTCTTCGCATCTTTGATGGGTGTCTACATTCTCCCATTCTCGACGGCCGCGCCAACGAACAAGCCGTCTGCATCGAACAACTCAATTTTCGTACCGTCTATCTCGTCCCCTTTATGGCCACCGCCCTTCCTACGAGCGACTGCACAAAACCCTCGAAGGTCAACTCGGGATCAGGTTCCCGGCACGCTCCTTCGATGCCACCATCCCTGCCCGACAAGATGAAGCAGGCTGAATCGTAGAGGCGCTCCCGCACCAGTTTAGTAAGCAATAGCTGGTATCGCTGCACGTAGGATGCCTCATGGAACTCCGGAAAGACTCTGAAGTAGGGCTCCCACACATCCACGGCTTTCGTGGAAGCCATACATTCTTCAAGAAGCATCAGGTACCCCAGCCATGGGCGCTGCGACGGTCTGAAGGCTCCTTCACGGTAGGCTGCCCACAGGTCGGTTGCATTGCCGATCGCCTCCTCGGCCCTGTTGTTGAAGTTGTTTCCGAACGACGGGCCGATCTGAGACTTAAACTCAATACCGGCGATCAGTTTCCCATCCGAGATTACCAGCAGATCCCATTTTTTTTCAGCACGGTACCAACCCGGAATCTCCAGCCGGCTCTCATGTATGATTTCACCCTGCCTGAGCCCATTG
Source organism: Acidobacteriota bacterium (assembly GCA_049511215.1). Lineage (GTDB taxonomy): Bacteria > Acidobacteriota > UBA6911 > UBA6911 > UBA6911 > JAFNAG01. Next base: position 3,280 of record JBEKYG010000140.1, read on the forward strand.
TCATGGAGGATATCTCGCACCAATCGGACAAAACCGTCCATCTGCCGGCCACCCGTCACTGCCGCCCGCGCTCCCGCGTCCTTTCTCCCAGATTCCCCTCCTTGCTCTGCTGCCTGCCGATCCCTCGTCGACCAAAAATATTTGACCGCCTGGCGCACCCTCGCCTCGAGTTCCATTATCGCTCCCGGATTGTCGTCCTGCTGAAAAGTGATGAGGTCTCGGTCTTTATCCGTTTCAATGCCAGCGCGTAATAGTGCTCGTCGATCTCGTACCCGATGCTATGCCGCCCCCATTTCGCCGCCGCGACGGTCGTCGTTCCCGTTCCAAGGAAGGGGTCAAGCACCGTGTCGCCGACGAAGGAAAACATCCGAATCAGCCGCTCCGCAAGTTCCAGCGGGAACGGTGCCGGATGTTCCCTGGTCGAAGCGCCGGTGAGCCCGTCCCATATCTGACGGAACCACGCCTGGTAGTTTTTGGTGGATATGACGCTCAAAATTCGGGTCTCGACGCTGGGTGTCCGGTACCCTCCGGGTTTCCGCTCCATTAGAATGAACTCGATATCGTTCTTGATGACCGCGTTCGGCTCGTATGGTTTTCCGAGGAAGCTCGACCCGTTCTCGACCTCGTAGACCGCATTCGCGATCTTGTACCAGATGATAGGGGCCAGGTTATCGTACCCGATTCTCCGGCAATGTTCCTGAATCGCTGCATGCAAGGGGACCACAGTATGCCTGCCGGCGTTCTTTCTCCTCGAAAGGCACACGTCTCCGACCACACATACCAGCCGCCCACCCGGTACGAGTGCCTCATAGACTCGCTTCCAAACCTTATCCAGCTCGGTCAGGAACTTCTCGTACTCTGTGATGTGCCCCATCTGTCCGGGCGATTGCCGGTACTCCTTGAGCGTCCAGTACGGAGGAGAGGTAACGATAAGGTGCACGCTGCCGGGCCGCATCTCCGCATCTCGCGCGTCGCTCCGATGCAACTCGTGCGATGTCGGAATCCGCTGCACCGATGCCTCGATACTCCGCACCAGTGCCTCGTCCTTGGCTATTCGGGGAATTGCAGTCTGCGGATTATCGAGATACCCGATTTCCGGCGGCACGTAATCCGCAATACCTTCGCAACTGATGTCTTTTGCTCGGCGCAATTTTCACCTCTGTGCTGTTACGGTATCACAAAACGCCCTCTGCGGTACCCAAGGACGCGAGATTGTGGCAGGATCCTCATCCCTCCGCCTCCGCCGTAACGCGTGCATGCTACATTGCGAGGAAGGAAAATTTCGGGAGAATCGCAAACGACGTGGCCGGGATCGAGGGCAAAACGTGGACACCCATTATTTTTAAAGATTTCTGAGCCTCAGCGGCAGGAGCGGCACAGAAGAAAAGACATGGACACCCATCAAAGATGCGAAGAACGATGGGTGTCCACGTTTGTGCGCACCTTAACGGAATCCTGCGGGAAGTAACCCCAAAATCCGAAGTACTTCATGCGGTTGGCTTCCAGGGTCTCGCGCAGCACCTGCACGGTAAAGCTGCCGACGCCGTCGCGGTATACCCATTCGTTGCCGACCTCCGAAGGGAAGAATGCAGGCCAGTCACTAGCCCGCTGGGATGAAATGGTGGGTGCCTGCCCAATCGGCAGAACCCTTTGCCGAGCGTGGGCGCCCGGCAGCAGGCAGACAAGCATAATCCCCGCAGATAAGACCTGGACACCCAACGTTCTATGAATCTTTGGTGGGTGTCCACAATCTTTCCCGAGAGTTCGAAGAGCGCCTTGTACATAAGCTGCAGCAGCAGGTTCCCGCGACCAATGTCGATGATGAACCCGATGCACGCACGCATCGCCGAGAGGTAGCTGAAGTTCTGCTCCGGTCCGACACCGAGATACACACCGCCAGGCTCAATGGTTCCATTCAACTGCGGGACGACCTGCGCGAACGACATCTCGTTGGACACGAGGTTGTCCGAGATGAACGACGCGTCAGGTTCTGAGAGGTCGGAACGTGAGCAAAAATAGGAAATTTGAAAAATCGCTCCTTTGTTTTCAATAACTTACGGGAACAAAATTGCCAAAATAGGCATTTTTTCTCACGTTCTCGGTCGTCAGTCTCCAGAACTCTTGATCGCTCAGGCGATCCGGAGTGTCGCGGACGAGTGGTCGATCGCTCGGTCGAGCTGAAAGTGCGACGATGGTGACAAGGAGCACGACGGGAACGCCCAATCGGGTCCTCATTGGGAAGCCAACGAGCCGGATTCAAGCAGAGCAACGCTGCGATTCCCTACCCTTGCCGACTGAGGACTATCCGCCGGTGCAGTGCCCGCGGTGGTGCATCAACGGTAGCCGAACACGGGCGGGAACATGACAACCACCAGTGCCGCCCATACGGAGTACACGGGCAGATAGGCGATCTGCCATCGCTCCAGGGCGGCAAACGAGCCCCGGTGACGCAGGAAGCACGCATAGAGCCACGCCGACCACGCGAGGTTGACGAGCAGAATGAGATTCTCGCCAAGAGCCGCCACTCGGTTGGGAGTGAAGCCAAACTCGGAGATGCGGGCCGCGATCGCCCCGAGCGCCACCCCATCGACCACCAGCGCGCTGACCACGAGCAGCAGTTGCAGGCCGTCGAAGAAGTCGGGCGGCGCCTGCGGGTCGCGCGCGGATGCGGCGTAGAGCACCAGCCCCACGACCACCACCAGCAGCAGATCGAAGCCGATGAGTACCTCCCGCTTCACGTTGATGGGGCTGCCTGTCCATGCCATCGTGGCCAGAAACACCAGGAGCAGAATGCTGAACAGCGGCGTGAACAGCCTGGTCAGCACCGGTGCCATGTTCTCGATGACACTTTGCTTCGCCTCCACCAGCCAGGACCCGATGATGACGGCCCCCGTCGCCCCGCACGGGATCAGCCAGCCCGCTACCAGCCACGCAGCGTTCATCCCGATGGCCTTGAACATCATCATCGTAAAGCCGGTGAGGACGCCCCCGCCGAGCGCGATGAGCACGTAGTAGATGACCAGCTCGCCCGAGAACCGCACGAAGTTCATGCGCCCACCGTCGGCGAACCAGCGGCTTCGGACGTACGCGAAGCCGACGGCCAGCCAGAGGGCGATGGGCAAGTGCAGAGCGGTCAGCACCTCAGTGTTGCTGCCCGTGCGGAAGGGGAAGACGTTGGCGAACACAGCGCCTGCCGAGAAGGGCAGCGCCAGCCAGAGGCCGCTGACCACGCCCGACCCGCGCTTCCACACGAAGTAGACGGCGAGCAGCGGGAAGACGAATAAGCTGGCGTTCCTGGCGTAGAACAGCGGCAGCTCGTCATCCGGGCCGAGCCGAAGGCCGAACAGCGCTGGCACCTTGATGGCCAACGCCGCGGCGACGGCCAGGCCCAGGACGACGAGCGTCTCGGCGAGTCCGGTGTTCGCCGACGCATCGGCAGCGTCTGGGGCCATGACCAACTGCTTCCACAGCCGCTCGGAGTGTGCGCGCGCGAACTCGCGTGACAGCGCATCGAGGCTGCCCATGCGCTTGACCGCGACTAAGAACGCCTCATCCCCTGCCAGGCCGGACTCGGTGAGCGCCGCCAGCTGGTCGCGGAGATGTCCCTCGAGCTCCTCCACGTCGGGACCGTGAAGGGCCTGCCGGCGGCCTACGTACGCCCGCCACTGCGCGATTTGCTCCTCGAGCGGTCGATCGGCGATGGTCGTCATGCCGTGCACGCCTCCATCCAGATACCCCGCAGGGTACCGTCCACGACCTGCCACTGCCGCCGCTGGGCGGCAAGCTGCGCCCGGCCTTCTCTCGTGATCCGGTAGTACTTACGCTTGCGGCCGTTCTCGGAGGTGGACCACTTCGCCGCGACATGACCTTGGCGCTCAAGCCGGTGCAGCACGGGATAGAGCATGCCGTCGGTCCACTGTAGGTGCCCGCCTGACAACTCGGTCACTCGCTTGATGATGGCGTAGCCGTAACTGTCGCCTTCGGCAAGGATGGCGAGCACGAGCGGCGTGGCGGAAGCAGCAACCAAGTCCTTACTCATGTCCATACGTAGAAGTCTTATACATTGTGGTTCAATGTATGTCAATAACCTGAGGTCAACCGCCTCGATTGATGGAAGCAGGTAGGAGAGAATGGTTGGCTTTCGTCTGCCCTTTGCCCTCTGCGTCAACTCGCGCGCTCTCCCTTCACCAGAGCGCCGAAATGAACACAGCGGCTATCGCCAGCGGGCACACGTAACGCAGCAGCCACACGCAGACGCGTGCGGCGAACGGCGCCTCGTCCATCAGTTCCTCGTTCACGATCTTCCGGCTGAGCCGCCAGCCGACCAGCGCGCTCGTCGCCAGTGCGCCGACCGGCAGCATCAAGTTGGACGACACGAAGTCCACGACGTCAAAGAACGTCTTGTCCTTGAACATCGGCAGCGACCCGAGCGGATGCCAGCCCGACCAGAAATGGAAAATGGGGACGCTCCCCGTTTATTTCCCTTGGTCAGTCCTCGTGCATCAACTTTAGCATCGCGACAAATAACGGGGAGCGTCCCCTATTTCCCCCCTATTTCCCAATCGGGTGTCCACAATCTTGTTGAATTCAACCTGTGCGGAGTTTCCGGCATGCCGCGAGTGATTTCCTGCGCGTCCATCCCATCACGGATGTACAATCCCGGCAAAACGTCTGCCGGATCGTTATGGACCGGCCGGCAAGACGACAGGCGCCGTCTGGGAATGCATCGGTCCATCCCGAGTCGGATGCTCCTGGTTAGGAGGTTAACGACATGCGCATGAATCGACGAAGTCTCTTAGCGGGTGTTATCGGAGCGGGAGCCATCCATCCGGACTTGGGGCTCGCGAATAGTTCCGGGTCGATGCGGAATACCGCGGCACAGTCCATTCTGCAGGCTTTGGATCGTGCGGCAGCGGCGCCGGTGCTCAGGCTGGACGGGCTGAAATCGCCTGTAATTATCGAGTCCATCAGGCTCCTGAAAAAGGAAAAGGAATACATAGTTCACGTGCGCTCCAAAGACGGGGCCGAAGGAATTGCGCTGACCAATCCGCCGCGCGCGGAATACCTCGATCACATCCTGCAGCAACTGGTCGCCCCGTTTTTCATCGGCAAGGACGCGCGCGACCTGGAACGACTTCTGCGCGAGCTTTACCGCTGGAACAACAACTACAAGCTGTATGGTCTCGCCTTCTGGTGCCCGCAGGCGTGGGTAGAGTTCGCGATTCTCGATCTTTTGGGACGCATTGTGAACAAGCCGATGGGCGCGCTGCTGGGAGACATCGTACGAACGGAAATTCCATTTTATGTGGCCAGCGGCAGGCGGGATACCACGCCGGAGCAGGAGATTGAATACCTGCAAAAGCTGCTGGCACAGTCGCGGGCCAAGGCCTTGAAGTTTCGCGTGGGCGGGCGCATGAGCGAGAACGAAGATGCCATGCCCGGGCGGACGGAAGCGTTGATTCCACTCGTGCGCAAGACCTTCGGAGACGCGATCGACATTCACGCCGACGCCAACAGTTCCTATGATCCGGTTGAGGCCATCAAGGTCGGGCGGATGCTGGAAGAGATCAAGGCCGTGCACTTCGAAGAACCCTGCGAATTCGATCACTTTGATGAAACCAAGGCGGTTGCAGACGCTCTCAGGATTCCCATTGCCTGCGGGGAGCAGGAATTCAGCCAGTGGCGTTTTCGTTGGATGATCGGGCACCGGGGCGCAGACATTGTGCAGCCCGACCTGTATTACTACGGCGGCATGATCCGCTCCATGCGGGTAAGGATAGGAAGGATTAGCTGCCGTTGTGCAGTTGTCCTTTCGGTAAGCCCCCTCCCTGCAGCTGCTGATAAAAAGCAATATGTCGACTTCGGGGGCTGTGCCCTATCAAATCAACATTTTACAGCTGC
>JBEKYG010000141.1:0-9169 GCA_049511215.1 Acidobacteriota bacterium
GTCGGATCCCAAACGCGGATTACGATTTCCTGGGGGCCGTCATGCTGGGTGAATTCAGAAATGTCAAAGGTAAAGGGATCGTAGCCTCCTTTGTGGACGCCGACCTGCCGGCCATTGACGTAGATCGTCGTTTCCCAATCCACGGCGCCGAAGTGAAGCAGGACGTTCTTTCCCTTCCATGCCGTGGGGATTTGGAACGAGCGCCGATACCAGAGCGCCTGATCGGGACCGACGGCCTTGCCGACTCCCGAGAGCGCCGATTCGATGGCGAACGGTACCAGGATGGAACCCTCGAAATCGCCGGGCTTGCCGGCTGTTTTGGGAGTGACCGCGTATTCCCAAAGACCGTTGAGATTGGACCATGCTGCCCGCGACATGATCGGGCGCGGGTATTCGGGCCAGACACTGCCGGGATTGACCTCTTTGGCCCAGCGCGTGCGTATCGTCTGGCCGGCCGGAGTCCACGTTGGATCGACGGCAAATGCGGTAACGGCAAGGAACAAGATGAACAAGGAAGTTCGCAGTGCTTTCATCGGCGCATTTCGTCCTTTCGAGAGACCGTTTTCATCCGGAAAGTTTGGCGGAAGTTGTCATTATAATTCGATTCAGGTTTGGGGGGAGTTTTAAAGTGTTGACTTTGTTCAACCCTGCCAACAATAGGAGTGCTTCTTTGCTGCTCTATTCGCGCGCCCAAGGTGGGGAAGGCAAGGGAGCTTCCGTCCGCAGCGACATCCACGCGCTCAGCCTGGTGCGGTACGAGCTGTACACACGCAAGCGCGCTTTCGAGGCCAGAACGCTGGCTACGCTCGTGGCACTGCAATATTTATCTTAGGCGGTGTATCTGCGTGATCGTGCTCCCAATCGGGAAGCAGGTCAGCCTGCCTGGTCGCTCCGACGCTTCAGTATGCCTCAAACGAGCGGAGTTGGGTGAGTTGTCGGATGGTCAGGGCAAACTACTTGTCTTCACCGAGCACCGCGAAGAGCTACCATATCCAGTTAACTGCCCAATCCTCACGAATTATGGCTCCACCGAGACTGCCGTCGCCAATAGCAAAATACCTGGCTTTTTGCAGCGTCTTAGTTATTGTTCCAAAATAGATTGTGTTGAACGTAACCTCGCTATCCAAATGCAGCGTGACAAAATCGCCAGGATCGTTTCCAAAGTGCAGCAGCCTCTGTTGAGACATGTCGCGCTGCACTGCTAAGGAAGGATCCACTGGAACCCATCCGACACCTTGGGCAAAAAATTCAGCTTTCACATGTTGTTGAACGTTGATGACATCGCCGATCTTTTCGCCCGGTCTTGCCGAGACGGCCCAGCGGCCGACCAGAGTTCGGGCGGGAATCCCCTGCGAGCGCAACACTGCCACAAACAGGTTGCAGAGGCCAAGGCAATCTGATCTTCCTGCCAGGCACACCTGCGATGCTGAGCGATTCTGATTCTCACGATACTCATATTGGAATCCTCTGGCCACGGCTTGGAACACACGGCGTGCAAAGGCTATCTCTCCTTCATCCGTCTCTCTGTTGCCGACGCCTGACTTAACGGCCCATGCATGAACCGGCTTGCTTGAATAATCAAAAGACGGGGTTGGGAGGAGAGACCACAATCGCTCATCATCGCTCAACCGTCCAGCGCGCACATTCATAGGATTGTTCGTGGCGGGCACCAGGATTCTTGAATACAGATCAGCATCGATGATTAGCTGGAACACGATCCCTTGACGTAGCGATTCGGTATTTGCAGGAACCCTCGTCCGGAAGATACGCTGCTGTCTCGGGCTCAAGTCTCGAACGATAGTGCCTGCTGGAACGGTCCTTGCGCCAGTGATGTTCTGGCTCGGAAGTTCCGGTGGTTCTGGCATAAACAGCACCCATTCCCTGGCCGCGAACTTTGGGGCTTGAATTGCATATGTGTATACCGCCGAAACTCTCTTCGAAAATTCTACGTCCAATGCATATGCACCATTGAGTCCGGGGAGCACAAGCGGCAAAGAATCTAGGAATCTGCGCTCATCGGCGGGAAAGATCGTAAGGGATCGGGTTTGCGAGGCCAAGTTCATGCCCCAGAGAACCGCTATCAGCAATCCCACAAGGCAAAAACTGCGCATGGATTTCATGAGATCCTGATCGTCCTCCGCACTTGGATCCGCGAGCTGATGAGCAACCAACAAGATGGGGCAGCTCACTCATAGCTAAGGATATTGTATGCCTGCCTCCGCTGCCAGCATTTTGCAGCGCCCTATTCGACGCAAACGCTCAGCCAACCACCTGCTTGTGGAGTCCATGATACGCCGCCGTGAAGTCTCCCCCCTGGGCATAGGAAAATCCTTGCTCCCGTGCCATACCGCCCCTGAACATTTTCCATCCCGCGCGTGCCGCGCGGCCTCATCGAACGCGACCGCAAGCTGCTGGGCCTGCTTGTGCAAGCCGCTATCGGACATAGCCTCGTGACAATAAGAACTGCGCAATCAATGCGTCGTTCGATGCCGAACGGTACCCAGGACGCGCGCGGACGAAGGCTTCCAGGCGCTTCTCCTTGCCTCGCGAGACGGTTGCTGTGGCGCCGCCATCATGGTGAACTCCGACAACGGGGTCGCCCTCGGACTGGAGATCCTCAGAGGGATCGCGCGCCAGTCCGCCTGGCCGGGCTATTTGCCCGAGCCGCTCGAGGTGATCGATCTCCCGAGTGATCGGCTTGCGCCGCTCTCAGGCCGCTATCAGCTGAACAGCGACGAGGCCTTCACCCTCGAGGCACGAGGAAATCGCCTCTTCGGAAAGCCGCCTGCCGGGGAGGAGTTCGAGCTGTTCGCAATTGCCCAGGACCTCTTCGTTCGGAAAGAGCGCGAGACTCGTTATCAGATTGAGACCTCCGGCGGAAAAGTCAGCGGGATCTTGCTCCTGGAAAATGGCGAACGCATCGCCGCCAGACGCATGAGCCCCGGAACAAGACTCCCCAGCGATGATCTCTACGCCGGCCGCATCGAGGAAGCGGTCAAGGCGTATCGGGCGCTTTACGGGATTCTCTTTTATCATTTCCTTGATAACCAGGGACTCGAAATATTCGTGCGCCTCGGCTGTTATCGTCATTCGCGGAGAGGCCAAGCCCAGATTGCTATCTCCTTAGGTGGTATAGATCCGCAACGGAATAAGTTATTCCCAGGAAAAAGGTCGCCCGCGGCAGATTGCCGCGGGCGGCGATATAGCAGCCGCCGTCCAACACAAGCTGGGGCGAAACCGCGTAAGTCACCGCCGCCAGAATCGTCAACGTCGATGGAGTCGCGGCGTTGGCGCGGCTATAGCCTGCGATTTCAGCTGTAACCTGGAGTTTTGCCGTCACCGGATGCGAATAGGCCAGGGCCGTGAAATAATCTCGATCAAATCCGTTCGCATCCGCACGGCCGAGCCACTGGACGCTCTCGTTGAAATCGAGGTGATGTTTGCCGACGTCCTTGCTAACCAGAATTCCAGCCGAATGCCCCAGGGCTCCGACTCCGAGCCCGGCCGTCGCCGTCGGAATCGTGGCCGTATAGAGTGCGGAAAGCGTCGGCAGGGCGCCCTTCTGTCTGATGAATCGAAGTTTTAGGCCGGCACCTGAATCGCCGAGGCCCGCAACGCCGGAGTCGCGCAAAATCGGATTATTGCCAAAGCGCAATTCGAGGTTTCCCAACAGACCAAACTTGAGCAGACCGTTGAAGTTTTGGTGCCCGTCCGCAGCTTCAAGCCCGAGTTCGACCTCGAACACGCCCTTTTGTACTGCTTCCGCCGTGGTCGAAAACGTCGGGCGGTTCGGAACCGCGACTATTGAGCTGCCTCCCTGGGAAGCTGTCTGCTTTGCAGGATCCGATGGGCCCTGGTTGGAATCCTGGGCCCGTGCAGACGTTGTGGAAAGGCCCCCACAGAAAAGCACGGCAAGGGTCCACAGGCATGCAGATCCGGAGACTCCGCAGGGACGGGCTCGACCGATCATGGAAAACGAATATAACACGATGCAAAACAAGTAATTCGAGAATTGATCAGCCCTTTCCTTCCCGCTCGGGAGGATGACGAAGGATGGGGGGCATAGCCGGAATCAGGAACAGGAAGCAAGCCGGCACTATTAGCTTCTGGCTCCCTGCACCCGCTGATCAGCGTTTGCGAGCAAACGATTTTTCGAGAAAAGGGCATCTGAACAAGGTAAACGAACTCGATTCCATATCCGATAGCATCACAACTCCCAGAACGCCGTTTCTGAGGTGCATGGTAGTTTCATCTTGTGTTACGGAAATCCCATTGAGCTAGTTGTCGGCCATTGTATATCAGCGCAGCACTGGTTCGCCTCCCTGCTTGTAAACCGTGCCGCCCTTCATGACAAAACGCACCTTGCGGATAGCCGTGAGATCCTGGGTCGGATCGCCGTCGACGGCGATGAGGTCCGCGGACAGACCGGCCTTGACTTGCCCGATTTGATCTTCCATGTGCAATACCCGCGCGTCGATTGAAGTAGCAGAACGCAGGGCATCCAAAAGCGGCATGCCGAAGCCCACCATGATTTCGATCTCGCGCGCATTGTCCCCGTGTGGATACACTCCAACGTCGCTGCCGCTGGCAATCGTCACGCCGGCATCCAGCGCGGCCTTGAAACTGGCGCGCTTGCGGGCCGAATTTGGTCCGGCGACCGAAACAGTAGGACACAGGACCGTACCGTGTTCTTTCATCATCTGGAAAATCTCGGGCGTTCCGCCGTCGCCATGCTCGATCGTTTCCACACCCGCGAGAATGCAACGGCGCATCCCTTCTGCCGTTGTGGAATGCGCCGAAACCGGTCTTCCACTGCTGCGGGCGGTTTCAACGGCAAGCTTGATCTCGTCGATCGAAAATGTGGGAGCGGTCGTGCCATTGGCGCCCCAACGGTAATCGGCGTATAGCTTAACCCAGTCGGCGCCATGGCCGATCTGGTCGCGCACAACGCGTATCAGGCTGTCGACCCCGTCGGCTTCCTCTGCGCCTTGGGGCACGGTCCATTCCGAGGCATAGCCCTTGGGTCCATAACTTCCGGTAGCAACAATGGCGCGTGTGGCGACCAGCATTCTTGGACCCGGAATGATCCCCTGCTGAACCGCCTGTTTAAGACCCACATCGGCGTATTCGGCGCCTTCCGTCCCAAGGTCGCGTATGGTCGTGAAACCGGCCAACAGCGTACTGCGCAAATGATTCGTCGCCCGAGCCACGCGAAGCGCAAGAGACTCATGTGCGACCTGGTCGTTCCAGGAAGTCTCGCTGTAAGGGTGCAGCAGAATGTGCGAGTGTGCCTCGATCAGGCCAGGCATCAGCGTATTCCCGGGCATGTCGATCACTTTGGCATCCGCGGGAGCCTTGACTTCAGCAGCGGGAGCGGCCATCTCGATCCGTTCGCCGCGTACCAAAACAACCCAGCCTTCGTGCGGTTGATTCGTCACGCCATCCCAGACTCGGGATGGCTTGAGCAGATAAATCGTTGCCGGCTGGCTCTGCTGATTTTGCCCCGGCGGCCGGTTTTGCGCCGGCAAATGGGCAATCAGACACAACAGGAAGCACAAAAGTACCAATGCCCTCACAATTCTGTACATAGACCTCCTCCGCTGAGAGACTGCTACTCTTTATCACCGGACCGTATGCGAATGAAAGACAAAACCACGATCGGTTGCGCGGCGGATTGAAGACTTCGCCTCTGCCGGATTTTTTCGTCGGAGCCTACGCAGCCGTTGAAGAACTCAAGCTATTGACGCGTGACACTGGGCGATATGGGGCTTACTTCCCGACGGTCCGGATCATCGCGCCAAACAGGTGAACCGGGCCCGGGGATAGTCACCACATTCCCAAACTCAATCGTGCATCGGATTTAGAAACTATTAAGCCTATCGCGAGAAAACTGGGCCCTATGTTGCGTTTACCGATCGACCCGGATCGTGCAATCTCAACTTCAAAATAGGGCTGCGTCCCGGTTTTTAAATTCCACTTGCCATGGGCTGGGATCGCCTGTCAACATAAGATAGCGGCGGCATCATCGGCGCTCGGGTCGGAGTCGCTGGGTTACCTGGTAAGTTGCCCATCGGCAATCATGTATCCGGACAAACAGGCGCATGCTGGTATCGGCGGGTCGGAGTCGGTGGATTACCTGACCAATAGTTCCATCGGCATTCATTCATCCGCCGAGAATCCGGGGATTGGATGCGGATCGAAGTCTGACGGATGTCCTTGCGCCGTACTTCAAGCAAGGTGCATCGTCAGGCCAGCCGGTTTGATCGGCGTCGAATCCGCGGGAGGAGGGAGCCGACACCATGGACTACGCGAAGCAGCTCTCGGAGCGCCAGACACCGCAATCGGAAAAGATCCCCGGGTCCACGCAGGTGCCCAACAGCGCGGGCGGCTTCGCGTGGCCTGTCGACGATTGGACCCGGCTGGACCGCTTTCTCGTGCTTGGCAACGAGGGCGGTACTTACTACGCGAGGGAGCGGACCCTGACCGTTGAGAACGCCGCGGGCGTCCTTCGGTGCCTCGCGCTGGACGGCCCGCGCGCGGTGGCACGAATCGCCGCGGTGTCTGACGCTGGGCGGGCGCCGAAGAATGACCCGGCGATCTTCGCACTCTCTTTGGCTGTGACACACGGCGATTCCAAGACGAAGGCGGCGGCGCTGGCCACGCTGCCGGCCGTATGCCGAGTCGGCACGCATCTCTTCCATTTTTTGCAGGCGCTGGAGCAGCTGCGTCCGCACGGGCCGAAGGAAGGCCACGCGCCGAATGGTGGTCCGGCGGTCGGCGTTTATGGACGATCCGTGCGCCGGGGGTTGGGCCGGTGGTATACGGGCAAGGATATAGACGCGCTCGCCTATCAGGCGATCAAATACCAGCAGCGCGATGGGTGGGCGCATCGCGACGTGCTCCGGCTCGCGCATCCCAAGACCGACGAGGCGGCGCGGGCGCGCCTCCTGCGGTGGATGGTCGGCAAACCGGTGGAGGATGCGGCGGCGTTGCCCGCGCTCGTGCGTGCGTTTCTGCAGGTGCAAGCCGAGCCGTCCGACGTCAAGGCGGCGGTGCGCCTCATCCGCCAATACGACCTGCCACGCGAGGCGCTCCCGACCGAGTTGTTGCAGTCAGCCGACGTGTGGGCCGCGCTGCAGGAGCGCATGCCGATGACGGCGCTGATACGCAATCTCCCCACCCTTACACGCGTCGGAGTCTGCGCGCCGCTGAGCGCGGGAACTCAGCATGTTGTGGCCCAGCTTGGTGATGCTGACCGCCTCCGGAAGGCGCGCATCCATCCAATTCAGCTGCTCGCGGCGCTGCGAACTTACGCCCAGGGACATGGCGAGCGGGGCAAGGCAATATGGGAGCCCGTGGGGCAGATCGTAGACGCGCTCGACGGCGCCTTCTACCTCGCCTACGGAAATCTTACGCCCTCGACAGCGCGGCATGTGCTCGCTTTGGACGTGTCGGGTTCGATGGGTGGCGGAAACATGGGCGGCGTGCCGGGGCTTACGCCGCGTGAGGGCGCATGTGCGATGGCGCTCGTGCTTGCCCACCAGTACCCGGCCAACGTCATCATTGGCTTCACGACATCTGGCCCGGGTGTCTTCGCTGTCGGAGGGAGCGCGCACGGTCCGGGATATGCGAAAGCGGTCGCGCCGTTGGAAATCACTGCGAAATGGCGACTCGATCAAGCAACCGCCTACGTTGCCCGGTTACCCTTTGGCGGCACTGACTGCGCGCTCCCGATGCTCTGGGCTGAGGCAGAAAAAGTGCAGGCAGATGCCTTCACGGTCATCACGGACAACGAGACGTGGGCGGGCAACATCCACCCGTCACAGGCGCTCCGGCAGTACCGGCAGCGGCTCGGGATTCCCGCCAAGTGCGCCGTGATCGGCATGACAGCCACGCAGTTCAGCATCGCCGACCCCGCCGACGCCGGGATGCTCGATGTCGTGGGTTTCGACACCGCAGTGCCGCAGCTGCTCACGGATTTCATCGGCTGAGTGTGAATGGCGCGATAAAGACGGGGACAGCGAAAAACTCAAAAAGTCGAAGCCATTTCGTGTTTCTTGAGTATTTCGTGGTTCCATCTATGCCGGTTTGTGTTCTTCGTGGCTGCTTTTTCCTTGCAGTGTCTGAATTGCAGATACCTTAGCCAGAGCGCATCTGCAGGAAACTGATAAAACCGGGGAACGCAGCCCTATTTTGCGTTTGCCGATCGACCCGTTTTTCCCTGAACCTCAAGCGCTGAGATTCCCTTCCTGAACCTCTCAGCATCCCTGCCGGATGCTTGTTCCAGCGGCATTCGGGGAGCAATGCTTATTTGAGTTCTCAAATGAATAACATGTCCTGAATGGGATTGCAATCTGGTACGCTTTTCGTATGTCAGAACAAACAACCGAACCTTCATCACGCGGTGAAGGCGAGAATCCTCGCGTCCTCAGTGTGACCCTGCAAACCTTAGTGGGAACACTTCAGGGAGATCTGGCGGTTCCCGCAGGCAAAATGCGGCTATCTGAGCTGGCCTGGAATTTCATGGCGCTCGACGAAAAACTCATTGGCATGACCGTAGCCTTCGAAGCCAGACATGGGAGAAAAATATCCTGCCAGAAAGGCTGCGCGGCCTGCTGCAGGCACCTCATACCCTTGTCTCCATCCGAAGCATGGTTGCTTTATGATTTCGTCGCATCATTCCCCGCCGATCGCAAGTTGGCCGTGCTCGAACGAATCGCGCGTAGCAAGGAGCGCTTGAAGCAGGAGGGCTTCGACCGGCGTTTTTTGCACTCCATGGCCGGCAAGGACGAACTCCAGGCTGCGGGGCTGGATTATTTCCGATTGGGACTTGCCTGTCCATTTCTGGAAGAGGAGTCTTGCGCCATTTACCCCTTCAGGCCCACCAGTTGCCGGGAATATCTGGTCACAACTCCCGCTTCGTACTGCGCAGACCCGGGCCTCAATCCTGTTCGGCTGGTGCCGCTGGCTATCAGCCTCACAGAAGTTTTCGCGCGTCTTGCCGCCGTTCTTCTCGGTTGGGAGCCAAAGGTGATTCCTCTGGTGTTAGCGCTCGACTGGGCGGAGGAGCATCTCGAAGAGGGGCGGCGGCGCTATGATCCGGTTTCGCTGATTACATTGCTGGTAGAGACCCTATCCAATGTCGGATCAAAAGACGAGCCCGACCAGG
>JBEKYG010000142.1:0-9146 GCA_049511215.1 Acidobacteriota bacterium
GTCTCCGGCCTGGGAATCAACACTGCAGGAGTCACGAGAAAGGGAAGCCCATAGAATTCCCTTCCCCCAGTCAAATACTGCAGGGGTTCTCCCGCCACATGCCTCTGCACCAGGACCCGGAATCTCTCTTGGGCGCCGGCAACAAGCGAGTCGTGAAAATGGCCGATAAGGCGCGATCGCTCCCAACCAAGGACGTGCGCCAGCAGGACCTCAGCCGTCAACCGCGCTGCGTCCACCTCCGCCTGCCGAAATCTTCCGGCCGCCCATGTGATTGCGGCCCCTATCGTTTCAGCCCGTCGCTCCTCATTCTCCGGATTCATGGCATCCACCTGAACAGGGTGACATTAATATGGTGACAGGCTCGCCATTTCCCTATTTCCATTACAGAAATCAGGAAATGGATAGGCCCTTCATCGTATTTTCGTCGTTAGGCTGTGTCGGGGGCGGGCACGATCACGGCTTGCTTCAGCTTCTGGGCCTGGAAGTGGGTGATCAAGGCTTCGATGATGGGACCTATGGAACCGTCGAGGACGCTAGTGAGGTTATGCATGGTCAAGCCGATCCGGTGATCGGTCAGACGGTTCTGAGGGAAATTATAGGTCCGGATCTTCTCGCTGCGATCGCCGCTCCCAACCTGGCTGCGCCGGCTTTCCGCAATGGACTTCTGCTGCTCCTGCAGGGCAAGGTCATACAGCCGCGAGCGTAGCACGCGCAACGCCTTGTTTCGATTCTTGATTTGAGACTTCTCGTCCTGGCAGGAGACTACCAACCCGGTCGGCAGGTGGGTGATGCGCACCGCGGAGTAGGTAGTGTTGACGGATTGGCCTCCCGGCCCGGAAGAACAGAATGTGTCGGTGCGGATATCCTTGGGATCGATTTTGATCTCGACGTCATCAGCCTCCGGCAGGACTGCGACCGTGACCGCGGACGTGTGGATACGGCCGCTCGCTTCCGTGGCGGGAACCCGTTGGACGCGGTGTGCCCCGCTCTCGTACTTGAGCTTGCTGTAGACACGCTCCCCTTCCACGATCGCGATGATCTCCTTGTAGCCACCCACCTCAGAGAGATGCTCCTCCGTAACCTCCACCCGCCAACCGCACTGCTCCGCAAAACGAACGTACATGCGGAATAGCTCGGCGGCGAACAGCGTCGCCTCGTCGCCTCCGGTACCGGCACGGATCTCGAGCAGCACGTTTTTCCCGTCGTTGGGATCCTTGGGCATCAGCAGCAGCTGGAGTTCCCTCTGGCAAACATCGGCCCGCCCCTCGAGCAGCGCCAATTCCTCTTCCGCGAGCTTTCGCATCTCGACGTCGGTCTCCGCGTGAAGCAAGGCCCTGGTCTCCTCGATGCTGTGCAGCAGATCCTTATACTCCCTGAAGTTCTCGACGATCTCGCTCAGATCCCGGCGCAACTTGGCAATCTTCTGATAGGCGGTTTGATTGGCAAGAACTGCCGGGTCCGCCAGTTGGTGGTTGAGTTCTTCGAATCTTTGTTCGAGTTCGTTCAGTTTGTCGATCATGGGATTGCTCGTAGAAATTACTGATCAGTTCATGAGTAGGTTGACATTTGGCGTATCAAAAAGAAAGGAGAACACTATTTCCGTCGGGATCGGGATCGCAATCGCAGTCGCAATCGGTTGTATGAGCCTGCAAAAGCCGATAGCGACTGCGATTGCGATCCCGATCCCGATCCCGATGATCGCCACCCAAAGCGGTCATGACCTCCGTCCAGCTCCTCATGTTTGGATCAAATGTCCACCTATTTATGAACTGATTAGTATAAGGTGTTTTCCCGCGACAAAAAGGGGACATTCCGCTTTTGCCGTTCATCCAGGCCAGATGGCCGGTTGCGAACTGCAAAAGCAGAATGTCGCCGTTTCGTTAGAGGAGCGCCTCCTAATTCTCGGACGGGCTCCTAGGCGGCAGCCTGAGCCTCGCGCGCTTTAATGCCGTCGAGTGTCAGGGCTTCCTGCAGGGCCCGGATCGCGACTTCGAGCTGATCGTCGCTGGGCTCTTTGGTCGTGATGCGTTGCAGCGTCAGGCCCGGAAGGACCACCAGCCGGAAGAAACCCTGCCTGCTGCGAGGGGCGGAGAAGCGTATCAACTCATAGGACAGCCCCGAGATAACCGGGATCAGCACTACGCGGGACAAGAAGATGGCCCAAAAAGCCTTGAACTTAAAGATGGAGAAAACCACGATGCTGACCACCATCACAAACAGAAGAAAGCTGGTGCCACAGCGCGGGTGCAAGGTCGACTTTTTGCGCGCGTTCTCAACCGTCAGTTCCTCCCGTGCCTCCCAGGTGTAGACCACTTTGTGCTCGGCGCCGTGATACTGAAATACGCGCTTGATATCCTTCATCCTGCTGATGAGCAGGATATAGGCCAGGAAAAAGACGACCCGGATCACGCCGTCCACTAGGTTGAAAACAAGCCAGTTGTGAATGGCCGCAAAGTAGCCCTTCAACCACGTCGTGATATAGAGAGGGGCGAGAATAAAGACCACGACCGCAACGATCGCGGCCGCTCCCATGGACAGCGCCACCGGAAGCCAACCGGTCTCCTGCGCACCCGCGCCGGCGGCCCCTTTCACTGCGGCATCCGGCTTCGGGTCGACATCGGCCATCGCGGCATTGAAGGAGAAATTGAGCGTCCGGATTCCCAACACCAGAGATTGGAGCAGAACCGCGAAGCCGCGAATCACCGGCCAGGTGAGAGGCTTCCAGACGTCGGCCAAACGGCGCACGGGCTCCTGCTTGACCATCATCGAGCCATCCGCGCGCCGAACTGCCACTGCGTAGGCGTAGGGCGTGCGCATCATGACCCCTTCGATCACCGCCTGACCGCCGACAAGAACGTCTTCGGGCGAGCCCTTTTTACCGCTAGCCGGCATGGATAAGTCCTTAACTGGAGCGCAGCCGCTATTTCAAGCCGTACTTCCTCTGGAAACGCTCGATGCGGCCTGCAGTATCGATCAGCTTCTGCTTCCCGGTAAAAAACGGATGGCAGGCAGAGCAAATTTCCAGGCGGATTTCTTTCTTCGTGGAACGGGTCTCGAACTGGTTCCCACAGGCGCAGCTCACCAGCACCTTATGATATTGCGGATGTATATCCTTTTTCATGTAAGCCTCGCAAAAACTTTCATTATAGCAGATCCGATCCAAAAGCCAGCCACAGATTTCAACCTGGCTGCGACTCGAACAGTAGGGATAGCAAAGCCACGCATACAAATCAGTTCATAAGTAGGTTGACATTTGGCGGCATCAAAAAGAAATGGGGACACTATATCCGTCGGTATCGGTATCGGGGTCGCAATCGCAGTCGCAATCGGTTGTGTGGGTATGCAAAAGCCGATAGCGACTGCGATTGCGATTGCGACCCCGATACCGATACCGACGGTTGCCACACGAAGCGAACATGACCTCCGTCCAGCTCCTCGTTTTTGGATCAAATGTTCACTTATTTGTGAACCCCCTAGTAACACGAGGCAGCATGGCCGCACCCGAGGTCCACCACCAAGGCACCAAGGACTCTAAGACGCCAAGAGATTTAAGTTTTGATTTCCTGGTGTCTTAGAGTCTTGGTGCCTTGGCGATAAAGAGTCCTTTCCGTCGGGCGGAGGGGCGCTAACCTCCATAAAAGCTTGTACTTGACAATGCATGGTCGAGGGAGTATAAATCCTTGTCTATACTTCTTGTGATCGAAGGAATGATATCCCTTGGATTTGCTGCATGCTTGGAACTTGAACCCTTCGGGTAACCCCCATTTATTCCCACCAGATCACAAAGCAATTATAGTATTTGAGAAGATCCTGAGCCGGTGCGATGTAAGCTGGTTTGGGTCAAATTTAGGAGGAGAGAATGCCATTTGATATCAACGACGCGCAGACGGCCGCAGGAGGTTCTGCGGAGGAAAGCGCCCCATCCCGGCCCCAGTCTCATGAGGGTGCCGATCAGCATGAGGACAACAGCTTCGAAGCACTTCTCGCGGCGCACGAGGGGAGGACCCAGAGCTTTTCTGAAGGAGAAGTGATCCGAGGAAGAGTCATCGCCATCACCGGCGGCGGAGTCATCGTGGATGTCGGATTCAAGTCCGAGGGCATCATCCCGATCGCTCAATTCACGGACGAGCAGGGCCACATCACTATCAAGGTCGGCGATCCAGTGGATGTGTTCCTGGAGCAGACGGAGGATTCCGAAGGCTATGTTGTGCTCTCGCGGGAAAAAGCAGAGCGCATGAAGATCTGGGACGAGATCGAGCGGGCCTATCGCGAGGGGACCACGGTCAAAGGCCGGGTGATTGAGCGCATCAAGGGTGGCCTGGCGGTCGACATCGGCGTGCGGGCATTTCTGCCCGGTTCGCAGATCGATCTGCGCCCCGTCCGAAACCTGGACAGCCTGCGCGGTGAAGAGTTCGAAATGCGCGTGATCAAGGTCAACAAGAAGCGCGGCAACATCGTCCTGTCGCGGAAGGCCGTTCTGGAAGAGTCGATGAAGGAAGAGAAGGCCAAGACCCTCGAGGTGCTCGAGGACGGAAAAGTCATGGAAGGGGTGGTCAAGAATATCACTGACTACGGCGCCTTCATTGACCTCGGCGGCGTTGACGGGCTCCTGCACATCACAGACATGTCATGGGGGCGCGTCAATCATCCTTCCGAGCTTTTCAACGTGGGCGACAAGCTTAAGGTGAAGGTCATAAAGTTCAACCGTGAAGACGGCCGTGTCTCGTTGGGCTACAAGCAGCTCACGGAGGATCCCTGGCTGCATGCGGACATGCGTTACCCAAAGAACATCCGCATCCAGGGGAAGGTTGTCAGCTTGACAGACTATGGTGCCTTCGTGGAACTCGAGCCCGGGATTGAAGGACTGATTCACATCTCGGAGATGACCTGGAACAAGCGCGTGAAGCACCCTTCCAAGATCGTGACCGTCGCCGACATGGTGGAGGTTGTGGTTCTGGACATCGACATTGAAGCACGAAGAATCTCTCTCGGCTTGAAGCAGACCGAACCCAATCCGTGGGATGTCATTGAAACCCGTTACGCCCCCGGCACCGTCATCACGGGGAAGGTGCGCAATGTTACCGACTTCGGAGCTTTCGTCGAGGTCGAGGAAGGGATCGACGGGCTGGTCCACGTATCCGACATGTCATGGACCAAGCGCATCAAGCACCCGTCGGAGATGCTCAAGAAAGGTGACGAGGTGCAGGCCGTCATACTCAGCATCGATGCAGCCAACCAGAAGCTGAGTCTCGGCATCAAACAGCTCGAGCCGGATCGTTGGGAAGATTGGTTCAATCGCCATCAACTCGGCCAAGCCGTGAAGGGCAAGATCGCCCGCATGACCAACTTCGGCGCCTTCGTCGAGCTCGAGGAAGGCATCGAAGGCCTGTGCCATGTCTCCGAACTGGACGACAAGCACGTCGAGAAGCCGACGGAGTTCCTCAATGTCGGGCAGGAAGTCGAAATGCGCATCATCAAGCTCAACCTGGCAGAAAAGAAAATCGGCTTGAGTTTGAAAGCGATGAAGGAGGAGGAGCCGCGACTCGAGTTCACCTCATACATGGCATCAGCCGACTCCGGCAATGCATCCATGGGAGAACGTCTCGGCGACCAATTGCAGCGCTTCAAGAAACCCAGCACCGACTGATCTTAGTCGGCAGGACTTGCGCCCATGCCTGAACGGAGATCTAACTTATTGCTGTGGCTGGTAGTGGGAGGTGGTGCACTGCTGTTCTTCACCATCTCCCTCCTGGCGCTGGCTCTGTATTTTTCGAGCGGCACGAGCCGCTCGTTTTCCCTCTCGAACAACCAGGTCGGGGTCATAGACCTGGAAGGGGTCATTCTCGACTCCAAGGAATTTACCGATCAACTTAAGGACGTAGGCGGCTCCCCGGGAGTTCGGGCCGTTGTTTTGCGTATCAACAGCCCCGGCGGCGGGGTCGCCGCCTCTCAGGAAATGTACGAGGCCGTGCAGAAATTCCGCGCGGACAGTCACAAAAAAGTGGTCGTCAGCATGTCGTCCGTGGCCGCCTCCGGCGCCTATTACATTGCCTGCGCCGCGGACAAGATTTACGCCAACCCCGGCAGTATCACCGGCAGCATCGGAGTCATCGCCGAGTGGTACAACTACGCGGATTTGCTGAAGTGGGCCAAGCTCCAGGAGATTGTTTTCAAGAGCGGTGAGTTTAAGGATACAGGTTCTCCCTCGCGCGCGCTCACGGAGCCCGAGAAGGCCTATTTTCAAAACCTCATCGATAACATGTTCGGCCAGTTCGTCAAAGATGTGGCCGCCAGCCGCAAGATGAACGAAGCCGATGTGCGCAAACTGGCCGACGGCCGCGTCTATACCGGCCTCGAGGCCAGGAACAACGGCCTGATCGACGAGCTGGGAGCGCTGCAGGACGCCGTGGCGGCCGCGGCCAAGATGGCTGGCATCGTCGGCGAGCCGAAGATCGTCACACCGCCGAAGAAGAAGATATCAATCTTGGATTTACTGCTGGGAGACGCCCAATCCGTGCTAACTTTGAATCCGGATCGTTCGGAGTCTCACATACGATTTCAATACCTTTGGAAGTAATTCTGGAGACGAATGGTAATGACAAAAGCAGAATTGGTTGAAGAAGTCGCCACCCAGTCAGACCTGACCAAGAAGGATGCCGAGGTGATCGTGCAGACCGTTCTGGACAGCATCACCGATTCTCTGCAGAAAGGTGAGAAGATCGAACTCCGCGGCTTCGGCTCCTTCCGCATCCGTAACCGTGCCTCGCGTCAGGGCCGTAACCCCAAAACGGGAAGCGGCGTCACGGTCCCGGCCAAGAAGGTCCCATATTTCAAGCCCGGCAAGGAGATCAAGGATCTGATCAACGTCTAATGGATCGTTTGTGGACGCCCTGGCGATACGACTATATAAGCAAGATCGATCCTGCTGACACTCGCTGTGTATTCTGCCGGATCATCGCTGAACCGGAAAAGGATCAGGAGAACTTTCTCCTTTTCCGCGGCAGGACTCTGTTTGTCCTCTTGAACCTGTTTCCCTATACATCCGGACATCTGCTGATCGTTGCCAATCGGCATATTGCTTTTCTCAGCGAAGCCGCAAACGAAGAGCTTCGTGATTTCCTCATAATCGCCCAGCGGTGTGAAGCGGCGCTGCAGCGTGAGTATCATCCCGAAGGATTCAACCTGGGCTTCAATCTGGGCAAAACGGCCGGCGCGGGGGTCGCCCATCACCTCCATATGCACGCCCTGCCCCGTTGGACCGGAGATTCGAGCTTCCTCACCGTGATCTCGGAGACGCGGGTCTTGCCCGAGGAGCTTCCCAGGACCTACCAGCGCCTGCGCCCCCATTTCGACGGCCTCGAGTGATCCCCCAACCTTAAACGCCAAGACGCCAGGAAAATACTCGGAATCTTGGCGCCTTTGCGTCTTGGGGTCTTGGCGTTAGCTCTTGGTAGGGGCTGCGCCGGCTGTCTTGGTTACTGCCTACCGGCCGGACCCGGATCTGTGGACGGAGGGTTTTATGAGGAGGAAGAAATGACCACCAGGCGTAAGAAAAAACTGGTTCACGAAGGGCAATATGTCGCTGAAGTCGAGGTCGAAGTTATCGACACGGATCTGGCTTGGTCGCCCTATCTATCGTTGGAGGCTGCCTATAAGTTGGATGATGTCCGCAGCGCATTGCGGCGGGGAGACCTCAAAACCGCATCCACCCTCGCCCGCGTTTATTCTCTAACACCGGTAGTCGCCTAGCCCGGGATCATGATTCCCGATTCGAAAATCTCGAATCTCGAATCGATTTCGCCTGTCCGACTGAAAACCCGACAGTCCGCAAAAACCGGTGGCACCCATTAAGAGGGCTTTGTCAATAAAAAACACTACTCCCTGAAAAATGGAGGTACTTTTTCAAAGCCATGCGGCTTCCTTGGGAGGTGGGCGATTCGTCCTTCTGGCCGTCCTGCCGTATGGTTTCGCTCCTCCATCGCAAAATCGGACATTAGATTTACTCCAGTGCCGATTTCACTGGAAGGGAATCTGTCGACCTGTTGCTTCATCGCGTTCGTCTTCCGCGCGCCCGTTATCTCTCTTGGTTATGCTACATCCCGTCTGGGGATGCGCATCATTCACCCATGTGGATTAAGGCTCTCGAGGGCGGCTAACTCCGCTGGCCCTTGGCTCCAACTTCAGCCCATCCACCAACCAGTACCAGTTGTAGGTGGATTCCACTACGATCCCCTTCATCTCCACTCGAAATGGATCGAGGACTTTTATGACTGTTTCCAGCTCATTCGGCAGTGCCCTTTTGAAAAGCTTTTCTCCCCGATCGTTTATGATCCCAACCGTTTTGTTGTTGGAGTGCAAATCAATTGCACCATAAAACATGCGATGTCCCTTTTCCCGGCGCTGCTCCTCCATGTTAGAATAGACCTGGCTTGAGCGGAGGATAAGGCCACGCAGGAGTGCGACCTGAGCGCCGACTCAAGTTCCGTGGCACAGGTTGGCAGTGGCCGATTCCGCACAACGGCCTCAGTAGGTGCCTCGCCAGCTTGCCGTGACGGATTCCCCGCGCTTTTTTGAGCATAGAGTCTTCGAAATTTAGAGGCAGTCGGTTTAACCTCTAAGGATCGAGGGCTCGAAGAATCTCTAAATACAGATGTCTACTTACCATTGAACTGATTAGAAACAACGTAGCCCGAGATTTCCCAGGAGAACATTATGGCAGCATCACCTATCTGGCGATTTGGAATGCGCACGTCTCGCATCTTGCTTTCAGGCCTGTTCGCCGCGGCGCTCCTTGTCTCACCCTTCCTCGGCCTCGGCGCGCAAGGACGCGCCGGCGGTTCGGCGGGCACCCAGCAGGCAACCCCTGCCGCTGGAGCCGCTGACGGAAGCAAGGTGCTCAATCTTGAGGATTACGGGCGATGGAATCGCATCAACTCGACCGCAATCTCGAATGACGGCCGATGGATGTCGTACACACTCACGCCGAATGAAGGCGACCCGACGCTGTACGTGAAGGCGCTCGACGGCGACAAGATGTACACGGTCGCGCTCGGCGCGGCGCCCGGCGGCGCGGGGCGTGGCGGTGGCGACGGGCGCGGAGGTGCTGCTGGTGGCGGCAACGCGCCACAGTTCTCTGACGACTCACG
>JBEKYG010000143.1:0-9080 GCA_049511215.1 Acidobacteriota bacterium
CCGAGCTTCTGCAGGACGTTTCCGAGGTTGTTGTGCGCCTCTGCCAGGTCGGGTTTGAGCCGCACTGCTTCCCGGTACTCTGTAACAGCTTCCTTGAGCTTGCCCATTCGCTGCAGAGCATATCCGAGGTTGCTGTGGGTCTCGGCGAGATCCGGCTTGAGCCGCAGTGCTTCCTTGAAGTGTGCCACCCCCTCGTCAAGGGTGCTGTTGACTTTCAACATGCCCAGGTTGCTGTGTGCCATCCAGCAGGAGGGGTTGAGGTCGATGGTGGTGCGATAGAGGGTTTCTGCGTCGGCATACTGCCGGCTCTGGTTCCAGGTAAGGAAGGCCAGGGGGCCGCCGAGGGCGAGGGCGAGGACCGCGGCCGCAGGTTTTGTTGGGAGGTTCCAGTGTTCGGCGAGGCGGGACAGAGCGGCGGCAGCCAGAGCGATCACGGGGAGGCTGGCGAGGTACTGGAAATGATCGGCAACAAAGGAGAAGCGGAAGGGGAAGATGTTGAAGAAGCCGAGAACGGGGAAGAGAGCGCCTCCGAACAGGAGGAGGGCAGCCAGGGGGGCGCGGGATCGGTTACGGAGCAACCAGAGGGCGGCGAGCAGGGCTGCCGCAGCGAGGGGGAAGAGGTACTGCGATATGGAAGCCTGGCTGATGTGCCAGCGGGGGTAGATGAAGATTAGGTTAGCGGGCCAGAAGAGTTTGGCGAGGTAGAACCAGACGACACGGCCGGCGATGAGGATGCGTTCGAGGAAGGAGAAGGAGAACTCGGCACCCTGAGCGCCAATGAGGTTGTGTTCTACCCAGGCGGTGAGGAGGCCGCCTGTGGTGCCGAGGGCGAAAAAGGGAGTCAAGGGGAGGACGTCGCGGCGCAGGCTGATATGGCCGCGGAGCCACCAGAAGAGAACGAGGAGAGCGGCTGGGAGCGTGGCTGTGACGGTTTTGCTGAAGAGCGCGAAGGTGAAGAGGGTGAGAGCGAGGGCATATAGAGAGCGGCGGCGGTTAGAGTCGAACTGGAGGTAAACGAGGGCAGCGGCAAGGTAGAGGGAGCCGGAGAGGGTATTTTTAAGTTCGGTGATCCATGCGACGGACTCGACCTGGACTGGGTGGAGAGCGAAGATGACGGCTGCGAGCCAAGCGCCGGGGACCGAGAGGTAGCGGAGGATGAGTGCGAATAGGAAGGCGGAGAGGGCGTGCAGGAGGATGTTGACGATGTGGTAACCCAGAGTGTTGTCTCCCCAGAGGGAGTGGAGGAACCAGAAGGCGGAGTGGACGACGGGATAGTACTGCTGGGTGGCGCCGAGGTCGAACCAGATGCGCCAGAGGCCGTGGGCGGACTGGAGGGCGGTGCGGGTGATGTGGGCATTGTCGTCCCAGAGCACGCCTCCGTGCCAGGCGGGCTGGTAGGCGAGGAGAGCGGCGAGGATGAGTGCGGGGAGCACGAGCCAGACCGGCCGGGGCTGAGCCGGGCGGATTTGAGGCCGGGCGCGGGAGACGGACTGGTTTTTGGGCAGCGGCGGATTCTTATCCGGGCGGTTCTGGGATCGGGACGGCTTTGTTTTCCGGGAACTCATACGCAAGTATTTATATAGATCTTCGGCCTGGAACTCAATGGCGGCTAGACCTCTCTCAGGGCCACGGCAAAGTCGCGCGCAGGACGGAAATCAGTTGCGAAATTGGGAACCGTAGCCCATGCGCTGGGGCGCACCCGACGACGGATGAAAAGGCTGTGCTCCCTCTGAGAGGCCGTCATCGGTATCGGGATCGCGATACCGATCCCGACGCTTTTGGCTTTCTGCTTCTATTTTCGGAACAGTCACCTTTTTCCCCCATCCCTTCTCGAATCTGCCGAGATTCTCCCGGCGAAAAAAGGTGGCTGTCCCCAATCTCGCCGCTAGTCCTGCGACGTTGCCGGGGCCCTGAGACCTCTCCGGACTGTAACGCGCCGCGGTTTTTCCCCATGACGTTGTCACGATAATCCCCGGCTATTTTGTCGAGTTTGTTTCCAGTAGATGAGAGTAGGGAGACGGTTCAGTGGGATAGGATACTTGTCTGTGTAGGCGGGAAGGTATCCTATCCCTGGTTTCAAAGCTCAAAGAGGTGGGCCCGACAAAAAGCGTCGGGCCGGCGTCGCGGTTACTCTCCAAGGGCCTCAGCTCCGAAACTGTTCCCAGTGGACAAAAGAAAAGCCCCGCCAAACCGTTTCGATCGATTCAGCGGGGCCCGGCTGATTGCGTGTGAACGGCCTGGGAGCCAGCTCCATCGCCTCAGCCCTTGGGCCTGCATCACCTGCAGGCAGGTTCTGCTGCCGGCGCGACCCGGCAGCAAACCCACACCAGATCACAATGGCAAGCGGTACTGTCCGTTGTCCCGATGGATGACGCCGTCCTCGCATGCCCGAGAGATTGCCAGTTGTGCAGTTCGCTTGGAACAGGCGGTCAGGGTCATGATTTTATGCCGTAATTCGTTATAGCCCGCCGCGGTTCCGATGGACGCCATAGCCTCCTGAACATTGCTTGTTTCAACCTTTCTTCGCGGCTCGGAAGGTTGTAGGGGTTGATCGGACGATGCGAACCAGAGGCTGACGGGATCCAGGCATAGGAGCATTGCCGGTGGAGGGGGCGCATAGCGGAACTGGAAGCGCAGTTCGATGGAGTTGAGCTGTGGTGAAGGGCGCGTGAGCAGCATGTAGCTGTCGCCGACCGCGTGCAGCGCGCTGGAACCACGGAAGGCGCTGCCGATTTCATGGCGGCCGATCGACTTGCGAACATGATGCACCACGATCAATGCGGCCCGGGAACCATCGCGCAGGCGCAACAGGGTATTGCACAGCCCGGCCATGGCTCGAGTGTCATTTTCGTCCTGGTCATGAGTCGAGTACAGAGGATCCAGAACGATCACATCCGCGGCAGCGGCCCGCGCTGCGGCAAGGAAGTGATTAAGACCGTGAGGACTACTCAGCAGGTGGCCGGCGGATCGGGTGTCGATGCAAAGATTGTCGTCGGCACCCGGACCGAGGAGCTGGCGCATCAGCCAGAGCCTGGCGGCAAACTGTTCCGTAGGGAGTTCGAACTGGCAGATCAAGACCCGGCGTGCGGCGGGAATGCGAAAACCAGTTCGAGGGGATCCCGCCGCCAGTGCCAAGGCGAGATTGGCAACCAGCAGGGACTTGCCGACCTTGGGCTCACCACCGCAAAACAGGATTCCTTGCTCAGGGAGCAGCCCAGGCTCAATCAAGCAGGACGGCGGTTTCGGATTCAGCCGCAGCAAGTCGCCGAGGGAGACCACGCCGGAAGAAGTATCCGATATCGCCGTCATAGGAGGGCCTCCGCAGCCGCATCGAGGAGGATGGATTCGTCGACAACGGTGCTCTTGCGGGAAGCAGCCAGACGCAAGGCCGTAAGGGCAATGCTGTTAACTTTGCGCAGAACACCTTTGGTGGCCTGATACAGCGCTTGGCGTGCGGTGTCGTCAAAGAGCGGTTGCGATACGCCGGCGGCCTTGAGTTGATGGGCGAGGTAGGCATCCAGTTCGTCGCGCGAAAGACCCTGGAGGTGATACTGCACTGCAATGCGCTGGCGCAAAGGTTCGTGCATCTGCAGGGACAGAGTCCGTCTGAGCAAAGGTTGGCCGACCAGCAGCAGAGTAAGGTAGTGGGAAGAATCCATGTCGAAGTTGAGTAATAGCGGGATTTGCTCGAGGGTGGCATGGCGCAGAAGCTGGGCTTCGTCCAGGATGAGTATAGGATGTTGCTTCTTGCTTTCGTTGAGCCGGACAATCGCCTCGGAGATCTGACGCACCAGGTCTCCGCGCATATGAGCGGGCTGCAGCCCAAGTTCGAGAGCGATCTGCCGGAGCAAGTCCAGGGCGGAACCGCATGTCCAGTGCAGGTAGACGACCTTGAAGAGGCTGGGGTTGAGGCCGGCAATGAAAGTGCGGGCCGCGGTCGATTTGCCGGTGCCGACTTCGCCGGTCAGCAGGCCGGCGCCGCGATGATCCACAAGGAACTGAAGCCGAGCCTTGATCTGATTCGCGGCCTGCGAGGCAAACAACTGTTTCGTATCCGGGCAATCGCTGAACGGTGATTTCTTAAAACCGAAGAAGGCTTCGAACATAGGGCTACTCCTTTTTCCTGGTCAACAGTTCGACATAGTTGATTCCGGTCGGTTCCGTTTGTGGCGATTCCTTCGGCTTCGATGAGGGCAACTGGGCGTTGATGACGGGATCGACCAGGCGGGCAGAGCCTTGTAGTTGTCCCTGGAAGTAGATCTCGACCTGCGTGGCGTCCAGGGGATCGAAACGCACCTCAATGGTCTGGCCTGCCAGATGCGGCGGAGCCTCGAAAAAACGATTCTGTAGCAGGAAAGTGCAATCCTTCCGCACCAGGCGATCGCAGCGATAGAAAAACAGGCGGCGCAGGTCGGTGGCGGGAGGCAGTAGACGGATTTGATCGATATCGCGTTGCCAGCGTAGGAGCGGCGTGGTTCCCAAGGCGGTGTGCTGGGAGCAGTGATAGGCGTTGTCGATCCAAGCGCAGAGACGGGCGTTGAGAGTCTCCAGGGACAGTGGCTGTTTACGGTCAAGATTGGCCAGGAACTGCTCCCTGACCCGGCGGAAAAATCTTTCTATTTTGCCACGCCCCTCGGGTTGATAAGGGGGCGTGTGGACGACGAGGATGCCGATCGATGCGGCAATACGGGCCAACTGTGGCGAGTGGTAGATCTTGGCATTATCGATGTAGAAGCGGACGGGCACGCCGCGGGCGGCGACAGCCTGGCGGATGCAATCGAGGGCGGCATCCAATCCCTGGTTAGGATAGAACTGGGCGTGAGGGATGAGACGGCTGGCGTCATCGAGGATGGCATGAAGGAACACTTGTATTTTGCCGCCGCCGGGTCGTTGCACATAGGGGCCGAAAAGCATATCGGACTGCCAGATCTGGTTGCTGTACTGAGCTTCAAACTTCTTGTGCGGCGCAGGGGCGAGCAGTTGGCGCTCGGTCAAACCGCGCTGCTTGAGGAAGCGGTACAGCGTGGATGCGGACACCTCGGGGGCATCCTGTCCTGAAGAAAGAGCGAGCTCGCGCAGCAACGTGGTGCCGGTACGATGCGGGTTTTCGCGCTTGAGGCGTTCGATCAAGTCGGCAATCTGCGGGGTGATCACACGGGATTTGCCTCGGTCTTGCCGTGGTTGAGGAGCCAGGGCCTCGAAACCGCCCTGACGATAACGCACAGCCCAATGCAAAAGCGTATCGACGCAGACGTAAATGCGTTTTGAATAGGGGATGTCGTATTGGCGCGAGGCGATCTCCCGGGCGCGCCGGCAGAGCTCTCCGCGGGGAAGGACCTCGATCACAAGCGGCGCAACCAGCCCGTAGCGGAACAAGGCGATTTTTTCTGATTTGGGATCCATAGGGAAAATCCTCCTGGGCGGCAACGGTATCCCGGCGGGATTTACCCGGCAATGCAAGGGCTGTGTGGTTGGTATCAGGTCTGAACGACAGCCGGTCGGAGCTTGACAGGAATCCCGGCCGGAGCGAGGAAACCAGGCCAGCCCAACAAGTGCGTGCGCAGCTCGGTAAAAAGAAAACGGTGAGCGGGAATCCAGCCGACGGCTTGCAGCATATGCAACGCCTTGGCAACGAAGGTAGCAGCAGCTATGGCGGCTGTCCGTGCGACCAGAGCGACGCACAAGGCGATAGCCTGCGCTCGAAAACGGCGAATCCAGAACTGGCCCCGCTGGTACGGCATGTCAGGCTGATACGCTGCAGCGGCCGCCGCTTTCAAGGTGCGGCCCTCGAGCAGACGAGCCACGAGAAACAGAGAGATGACGGAAATGCTGAATCGCAGGTACGGCAAAGCGAACTCCGGCAGAAGCGAGACGGTGCGCCGGCAGAACACGCACAAATAACGCCGGACGCGGATAAAATCATCAAACTCGAGATCCACCATGCTACGGCTATAGAACCCCCAGGCGATCAAAGGATGCTGGGCTTGGCATAGCGGGCAATGATCCGGTCGGTAAAGATCAGGATCGGGGATTTGTTCCAAGTACCCTTGGATTGAGCCGGCGAAACGATGTAGGATCTGCATAGGATCTCCTTGGAGGGTGCGACCTCCTGGGAATGGGTCTACGGAGGGCTCTCGCAGAACAAAAAACGTACGGAGCCCTCCGGCTTCTAAATCCCATCCTACAACCTACAACGAAATGTGATTTTGGGGGAATACTGGAGGGTTACAGACTGCAGCGGCGGCTCTGCCGCTTTTGTCATACTGCGTAAGGGGAAAACAGCACAATCTCCTCAATCCGGCCCGAACATAATCTGACAAAAAAAGGCTTCAAAGAGTAGAACCATCGCGGCGCGTTACACCGGACCATGTGCCGTGAGAACAGGGGCGAGTTAATGAATGTCAAATGGGTGTGTAGTGAAATGCCGCTTTGTGCGGTTCACAAAACATGCCTCCCGGTTTGCCGGAGACTTCTGACTCTCGGAGGGGCTCCCAGGGGAATTCGGTTCACTCTCAGCACCATTCCGCGGTATTCTCTGCCCGAAATCCAAAAGCAGTCGATTATTAGAGTTTTGCTATTCATTGGCATTATGCCGAAACCAAAAGTCAAAAGCGGTCATGCTCAGAGGGTTGACAAGCGCCCTGGGGAGCGCAGGCCAGCCTCAAACCCCACAACTTCCGGCCTGTCGGACGCGGATTGGTCCATCCTCATCGCAACGTCCTTCCTCATTCTTGGATTGGTTGGGATCATTCGGCACGAGATGTGGCGCGATGAATATCAGGCGTGGATGATTGCCCGCGACAGCTCTTCCTTAAAAGACCTTATCCGTATTTCCCGATTTGATGGACATCCCGCAACCTGGTTTGCAATCCTGTTTTTCCTCTCCCGTCTCACCTCCAACAATCCATTCTGGATGCAGGTAGTCCATCTTCTGATAGCGGCCGCAACGGTTTACCTATTCAATCGCTACTGTCCGCTCAAACGGTTTTATCGGTCACTGTTCTCATTCGGGTATTTTCCGCTCTATGAATATGGTCTGATAAGCAGAGAGTATGCCCTGGGCGTTTTATGCGTGGCGGCAATCTGTGTTCTTTACCGGCGGCGCTGGCAGCACTGCCTGGGGATTTCAGTCCTCCTTCTATTGCTTGCGAATATCAGTGTCTACGGCCTGGTCCTTGCGCTCACTTTTGCCGGGCTCCTTGGTTTGGATTATCTGGTATCTATCAGGGGGCGCCGGAATGACGCCATATCTAAGACAAGGGTCGCCTTAGGCTGCCTCATTTTTGTTTGCGGGCCTTTGCTTCTCTGGTTCCAGCTCAAGCCGGGCGAGGAGCATTATTTCCCCCTCGACTGGGCTACCGGTTTCGACTTTCAGCGATTGAACCTTGTTCTCACCTTTATGCTGCGCAGTTATTTTCCATTGCCGGATCTGAACATAACAAATTTCTGGAATTCGCATTTTCTGCTTTCGGGATTCGGCGACGCCATGCCGACCCTGTCGCTTGTCATTTTGCTGGTTTCCGCCACGCTGTTTTTGAGAAAACCGCTTATCCTGTTCTTCTACCTGGCAGGAACGCTTGGCATTCTGACTCTGAGCTATCTGGCATTCTTGCCCTGGCTGAGGCACATCGGACACTTGTACATCCTGTTTATCGCATCCATCTGGCTGGCACATTACTATGACCCGGCGGAAATGTCCTCCCAACCGTTGAAATCGATTGCGGGAATTACCGGCGACAAATTCGCCGGCGTTTGGCTGACCTTCATTTTGGGCATAAACTTCGTCGCCGGGATTTATGCATTCCAAAAAGATCTGGTTCTTCCCTTTTCGAACAGTCGTGCAGCCGCACAATATATAAAGAACAATAATTTGGACCAACTGCCGATTGTAGGAAGCACCGACTATATTGTATCTCCGCTGGCGGGCTTGCTTAATCGACCGATACTCTATCCGGAGCGCGGTGAAGCAGGAACGTACATATTATGGGATAAAAAGCGCAAAAATATCTCAGGAGTGCAGGAAATGGCGAGTTGCCTGGCCAATGCAATTCAGCAGGGTAATGGCAAGGCGCTGCTCGTATTAGACCAGGCATTAAGAATCGTTGAGAACAACGAGAAGATTCCGGTAAAAGAAAGCACTTTGGCGCCGGACATTCGGATTACTTTTCAAGCGCAGTTCGATAGTGAGTGTATTGTCGGCGATGAAACGTATTATCTCTATATCGCCCAAAAGCAAATCGGCCGCTGACGTGGCTGAACTTACCAATCAGTTCATAAGTAGGTTGACATTTAGCGGCATCAGAAAGGAAGGAGAACACAATATCCGTCGAGGTCGGGGTCGGGATCGCAGTCGCAATCGCAGTCGCAGTCGCAATCGGTTGTATGGGTCTGCAAAAGCCGATAGCGACTGCGATTGCGACCGCGACCCCGATTCCGATACCGATGATCGCCACCCAAAGCTAACCCGACCTCCGTCCAGATCCTCATTTTCTAATCAAATGTCCACCTATTTATGAACTGATTAGTAACCCTCGTTGGCCTCGCGGCGCAATCGGTAGATGGTTATCCACACACCGACATTCAGGTGAGGTATATAGGAACGGGTGTGAAGGAAACGATCAGAATCAGGAACGCGGCGATGCCCAGGATCTCACGGGCAGCGCCGATCTTCTCCTCCTCATAGAGCGTCGGTGGATGATAAAAGCGGTAGCGCATGCCGAGGAACAAGATCAAACAGGCGAACACGAGGTAGGAGGGTATTGGCCAACCGAGAAAGCTGACCAGCATCAGGGCAATCGTCGCTGCAATGGACACCTTCTTTTGACGCTCTCTTCCGAGGAGAGCATACATGATATGCCCTCCGTCGAGTTGCCAGATGGGGAAAAGATTCAGGCTGGTGGCAAGCAGTCCGAACCAGGCTGCCATGGCAATCGGATGAGCCAGCATGTCTTGTCTCTCCGGAGCATAGCCCAGCACTATTCTCCCCGCCCACCGAAACAGTAGAGGTTCTCCGAAGGCAACGCCTCCGTGCACGGTAACTTTGGGAATCAATTTCGAGAACGCGATGCCGACAACGAGCG
>JBEKYG010000144.1:0-9057 GCA_049511215.1 Acidobacteriota bacterium
GCTCAGGGTTCCCCAGAGCCTGCGGAAGTCCTGCGGAAGTTGACATAAGGCCCCATATTGGAAGCTGAGTCGGCCCTCACCGCGGGACTCCAAGCCCAAGAATAGCAGCTTATTTTGGCTATCCATTCGATCTGTGTGCATCTGCCGTCATCTGCTAAGATTCTAAGTATGCGTATGAGAATGCATCGGAT
The DNA here is from genome assembly GCA_049511215.1 of Acidobacteriota bacterium. Classification (GTDB taxonomy): domain Bacteria; phylum Acidobacteriota; class UBA6911; order UBA6911; family UBA6911; genus JAFNAG01. The sequence continues at coordinate 192 of JBEKYG010000144.1, forward strand.
GGTGGGAGCTGCAACTTGGTCTTTGGGGCTTTTAGGGACGGTGGCGCTAGCTCTGCAGGTTGCTGAACGGACCGATGCCTGGCCCATGTTCCGCGGATCATCTGCCCTATGGGGAATTTCTCAAACGCAGTTGCCGAAATCGCTCAAGTTGCGTTGGAGCTTCCAGACGAAAGATTCGATCGAATCCTCGGCGGCGGTCGTTGACGGCACGGTGTATGTGGGATCGATGGATGGTTCCCTATGGGCCATCGATCTCGTGACGGGCAAAATGCGCTGGCACTACGCGACGGCAGGGCCCGTCGAGGAGTCATCCCCTTGTGTCCACGGCGGAGCAGTGTATGTCGGCGATGAGAGGGGCGTCCTGCATGCAGTGGATGCCGCAACCGGAAAAGGACGCTGGACTTTCAAGGCCGAGGACGAGATCAAATCCTCACCGAACTGCGTTGGCGACCGGATCTACTTCGGTTCCTACGATCAGAATCTCTATTGTCTCTCAGCCGCCACCGGGACGCTGGTCTGGAAGTATAGGACTGAGGGCCCCGTGCACTGTACACCCGCAATTGACAAGGGAAGAGTCTACATTTCCGGATGTGATGAGAACCTCCGTGTCATCGAGGCGGCCACTGGAAAACAGTTGTTTGCTTTGCCGCTCGGCGCCTATACGGGAGCATCCGCAGCCGTGCGGGACGAGCAGGCCTATGTCGGGACATTCGGAAATGAAGTGCTCGGCATCGACCTCAAGCAGCGTATCGCGCTGTGGACCTACAAGCACCGGGATCGCGAATTCCCGTTCTATTCATCGGCCGCCGTGACCGGGGATCGCGTGGTTCTGGGGGGGCGGGACAAGATGGTACACTGTCTGAAAAGATCCAGCGGCAAGGAAATCTGGACATTTTCGACGCAGGCCCGGGTGGAGTCGTCGCCGCTGATCGACGGAAATCGCGTATTTGTCGGCTCCAATGATGGGGTTCTGTACGAGTTGGATCTGGCTACCGGCAAAAAAACCTGGGAATTTACCGCCGGGGCGCCGTTATCCGCTTCGCCGGCCGCGGCGCAGGGCGCGCTTGTCATCGGGTCCCAGGATGGCATACTTTACTGCTTCGGCGATTAATGCTGGATTATGAGGATAGCCTACATCACCGCGGGCGCGGGCAACATGTACTGCGGCAGCTGCCTGCGCGACAACACGCTCGCGGCAGCCATGATGAAAGCCGGGCACGAGGTCCTGCTGATTCCTGCCTACACCCCGACTCGCACCGACGAGAGCAACGTCAGCCTCAACCGGGTGTTTCTGGGAGGCATCAATGTCTATCTTCAACAGCATTGCGCGCTGTTCCGCAAGACTCCGTGGATCCTGGACCGGCTCCTGGACCTCCCAGCTCTACTCCGGCTCACAACCCGATGGGGCATAAGTGTGGAGCCTTCGCGCCTTGGTGAATTAACCGTGTCGATGCTCCAGGGCGCGAACGGTCATCAGCGCAAGGAGATTTTGAAACTTGTCCGGTTTCTCGCAGAGGATGCTTGTCCTGAGATTGTCAACATTCCGAATTCCCTCCTGATCTCACTGGCACCCGCAATAAAAGATCGCATGAAGGTGCCGATTTGCTGCACGCTGCAAGGGGAGGACCTTTTCCTCGAGGGTCTTGGAGAGCCTCATCGCAGCACATCGCTTCGCCTGATCCGGGAACACTCGCAACACGTGGATGCCTTCGTGGCTGTAAGTGAGTTCGGTGCTCAACAAATGGTCGATTATCTCGGGATCGAACGAAGCCGAATCCATGTGGCGCCTTTGGGAATCAATTTTGATGGTCACAGAATGAAGAGCGACGGAGATCCCGCGCCTTTCACAGTCGGCTACCTGGCTCGGATAGCGCCTGAGAAAGGGTTGCATGTCCTATGCGAAGCCTATCACCGCTTGAGATCGCGAAAAGAGCTTCCTGGCAGTCGATTATGGGCGGCAGGCTACCTGGCACCGGAACAAAGATCCTATATCGCCGACATTCAGCAGAAGATGGATTCCTGGGGATTGGCCGGGGAGTTCCATTATCATGGCGAGCTGGACAGGCGCGAGAAGCTCGCCTACCTGCAAGATCTGAGTGTGTTTTCGGTGCCGGGTCCTTACGCTGACCCGAAAGGGATGTTTCTGCTGGAAGCCATGGCCAGTGGCATTCCCGTCGTGCAGCCGCGGTGCGGAGCTTTTACCGAGATCGTGGAGATAACGGGAGGAGGCATCCTGGTGGATCGGGACAACATCGACGATCTGGCGGAGGGTATCCTGGCGCTCTGGAAAGACCCGGGGAAGAGAAGGGAACTGGGTTCCAAGGGATACGAGTGCGTTCGGAAATATTACAGCTCGGCACGCATGGGGGAAAAGGTATTGGAGGTCTATCAATCCCTTTTGACAAAAGGGAGTTAGATCGGGCCGGCTTTCACAGCAACTCATGGAGTCCTAGAGGTGAAGTGACTGGAAGGCTACCTCTAAGACTCAAAGGCTCTAAGACTCGAAAAAAGACCGATACTCTGGAGAGATAAGGTGCTCGAAGTTCGAAACCTGTCGAAGGAATACGCAACGCCCGCAGGGCAGCTCCGCGTATTGTCGGAAGTCAACCTCTCACTGAGCGCAGGAGACTCCGCCTCAATCGTGGGTCCCTCGGGTAGTGGCAAGAGCACACTTCTCTACATCCTGGGCGCACTCGAACCGCCGACATCGGGGATGGTGCTGTTGGGCGGAAGCAATCCATTCAACCTGGATGACAAGAGCCTTGCGGTTTTCCGAAACGAACAAGTCGGGTTTGTGTTTCAGGACCACCACCTGCTGCCGCAGTGCAACGTGCTGGAAAATGTGCTGATCCCGACGCTGGTTGCACAGGATCCGGAAAGCCAAATGCGGCGCCGGGCCCTGGACCTGCTCGATTCTGTCGGCCTCAGCGCGAGGAGTCAGCACCGGCCGCACGAGCTGTCCGGTGGCGAGAAGCAGCGCGTTGCCCTGGCGCGAGCCCTCGTGCGAAGACCTCAGCTTGTCCTGTGTGACGAGCCGACGGGGAACCTGGACCACCTTTCCACGGAAGCGGTAGCCACCCTGCTTCTGGAGCTGCACAGGAGTCAGCAGACCATTCTGATCGTCGTCACCCACAACCTGGACCTCGCTCAGAAGTTCAGTCTGAAATACAGGCTCAGCGACGCTCACCTTCACATGATTTGAGGAAAAAACGTTAATAGTGTGAAACGACGCTTACTCCAGTCCGGATTCTTGATTTGGGAGCGGTATCCCATGCACCGGGGGGGCATCCAAGTGCATGAAAATGACAGTTGGCGCGGAGGACGTCCTCTTGGGCTTCGTGATCGTGATCGTGATCGTGATCGGTAGTCCCAGGTTACAAAGCCGATCACGACCACGATCACGATCACGATCACGATGTTGGCGAGGGTATCTATTTTTGGAACAGTCTCTTATGCGCTTGGGGCGCACGCTACGAGGCATGAAACGGTCATGCTCTCTATGGGTGCCGATCATCGGTATCGGTATCGGGATCGCAGTCGTAATCGCAGTCGCTGTCGGCTTTTGCGGTCCAGCAGGCTAGCAAGACCGATTGCGACTGCGACTGCGATAGCGATTCCGATTCCGATCCCGACGTTTTGTTTTTTGTTTTCGGAATAAAAATGAGGTTGAGAAGGCTCATTCTCCGCAATCTGCTGCACTACTGGCGCACAAACGCCGCCGTCATTGCCGGCGTTGCGATTGCGGTCTCTGTCCTGTCTGGGGCACTCCTCGTCGGCCAGTCTGTCCGGGACAGCTTGCGCAATCTCCTCGTTCAAAGGCTCGGCGCCACCGAGTACGTGGTTTCGGCCGACCGCTTCTTCCGTGAGGATCTGGCCGGCGCGCTCAACTCCGTTGGCACCGGGGAAACCTGCGCGATCATCTATCTCCAGGGAGTGGTGATTCACGAACGGACCGGGGCGCGAGCGTACCACGTCAACGTCTACGGAGTCGACGGAGGATTCTGGAAGTTCCAGGGCGCCGCGGATCAGAAAGCGGAAGGCCGCACGGCACTCGTCGGCGATGCTCTGGCGCAAAGGCTTGGCGTGCGGCCGGGCGACGGGCTGCTGCTGAGGATCGAAACACAGCACGGGATTCCGAGGGAGTCTCTTTACGGGCGCCGCGAAAATGTTGGCAGGACCGTTCGGCTGACCTGCGGTGAAATCCTGCCAGCCGGAAGGCTGGGAGAATTCGCACTGCAGCCCAGCCAGGGAAATGTCTATTCTATTTTCGTGCCTCTCCAGCGACTGCAGAGGGATCTGGCAGAGCCCGCGCAAGCTAACGCGATTCTTCTGGCGCCCAAGTCGCATGATGTCGACGTCCAGAAGATCCGCAATGCGCTCAGGGGGAGTTTCACTCTGCAGGATGTGGGCGTAAAGCTCAGGCCACTGCCTTCGCTAACCGGAATTGCGGTCGAGAGCACTCGCATTGTGCTCGAGGAGTCGATAGCCAAGGCAGCATTCGGAGCCGCGGCGGACGCAGGCATGAAGTCCTCCGGTGTTTTCACCTACCTCGCCAATTCCATTCGCGGTGGCGGGCACGAGATTCCCTATTCGGTCATCACCGCGGCCGACCTCCGGCAAGGCGCCATGAATTCCATCCGCGGGGTTGCGGGTGCTCCCGTTCAACCTGCACCTTTCGATGCAGATGATTCCATTTGGCTCAACGAGTGGGCTTGGAGAGATCTCGGAATCTCTACCGGCGAAACCGTGGAGGTCGACTATTACCATTGGCAGGAAGAGGGACGCCTGGAGACAAGAACGGCGCGCTTCCGTTTGGCTGGCATCGTCTCCATCGGCGGCGATGTCAACGCCGCGCTTGCGCCCGATTTTCCGGGCATCACCGAAGCCAGAAGCATAAGCGCGTGGGATCCTCCGTTTCCACTGGATCTCCGCCGCATCCGCCCGAAGGACGAGGAGTACTGGAAACGCTACCAAGCCACGCCAAAGGCCTTCATTACGCTGGCCAGGGGACAGGCGCTTTGGCAGAACCGTTTCGGGGGACTTTCCTCCGTGCGCATCGCGTTTCCAGTGGATGCGGACTTCAGGGCGGCACAGGAAAAACTGGCGGAGGGACTCCGCAATCGCCTTGATCCGGAAGCGGCCGGATTCGCCATTAATGCCGTGAAAGAGCGCGGGTTGGATGCCTCACAGGGATCAACCGATTTCGGAGAGTATTTTATTTATTTCAGCTTCTTCCTGATTGCGGCCGCTCTTCTCCTCGGAGCTTTGTTTTTCAGGTTGGGGATCGAGCAGCGGGTGCGTGAGATCGGAACCCTCCAGGCAATAGGCTTTCCCATGAACACCATCCGGCGCATCTTTTTTCTGGAAGGCGCGATCCTTTCGACTGGCGGCAGCCTTCTCGGTTTGCTCGGCGCCATCGGCTACGGCGGCCTTCTGGTCTTTGGCCTGCGTACCTGGTGGATGGGAGCCGTAGGCACGCGCCGCTTGTACCTGCACATTTCCTGGGCGGATCTTGGATTGGGGGCGGCCGCCGGAATATTCATTGCTCTTGGAATCACTGCCTGGACGCTGCGTGGCCTGCGCCGCAATTCACCGCGCGCGCTGCTGGCGGGCGTCCTAGAGTCGAGTTCGGTGCGGAGCCATCGCGGGCACCTCCTCGGGATTGTCTCTCTTATTGCCTTCCTGGCGGCTGGGATCATGCTCCTTGGCTCGGCCTTCCGAAAAATCCCGGATGTGGAAGCGTTTTTTGGAGCAGGCGTTTTGTTGCTGGTCTCGATGCTGAGCTTAGCCGCTCTCTTCTTGCGTTGCAGGTATCCGAGCCCGATCTCAGGACACGGATGGCGCGCCTTCTTTCGTCTCGGCACCAGGAATGCCATGCACAGGCCGGGACGCAGTCTGCTCTGCATCGCCCTAATAGCCTCTGCTACCTTCATCATCGTCTCCGTGGAAGCCTTCCGCAAGGACCAGCAGAGCATATCGCTGGAGCCCACATCCGGAACCGGAGGATATTCTCTCCTCGCTGACTCAGCCCTCCCCATTGTCTACGATCCCAACGGCGCCGCGGGACGCGAGGCTTTGGGAATTCCGGCGTCGGAGGCTCCGGAGCTTGCGCAAGTCAAGTTCATACCATTTCGCGAGCGGCCCGGAGATGATGCCAGCTGTCTGAATCTATACGCCCCACGGGAACCCAGGGTTCTGGGAGCGTCGCATTCGTTTCTTGCGAGCGCACGCTTTTCGTTTCAGGAATCTCTGGCCGCCACGCAAGAGGAGAGGCGGAACCCGTGGCTGCTCCTCGAATCCGCGCCCCAGCACGGAACCATTCCAGCCATCGGTGACGCGAACACCATTCAATACATCATGCACCTGTCGCTTGGGAGTGAACTCACGATACGTGGGGACAACGGGGCTCCGGTTCGACTGCGCATGGTCGCAGCGCTGCGGGACAGCATCCTGCAGGGAGAATTGATAATTTCCGAGGAGAACTTCCTGCGCGCCTTCCCCAACCAGGAAGGCTACCGTTTCTTCCTTTTGGACGTTCCACCGGGCAAGGCAGCATCCCTGGTTCAGCCGCTCATGGAGCGCTTGTCCACGTGGGGCTTCAACATCGAATCCTCCCGAGGACGGCTGGCAACATATCACCAGGTGGAAAACACTTACCTCTCTACGTTCCAGTCGCTGGGCGCACTGGGCCTGATTTTGGGGACGGTTGGCCTTGCAACCGTCCTGTTGCGCAACGTGCTCGAGCGGCGGCAGGAGCTGGCTCTTCTGCGCGCCGTGGGGTACCGCAAGCAAATCCTGTCCGTGATCATAGTCGCTGAGAATGCCATATTGATGATCTGCGGTCTCGCCTGCGGGACAATCTGCGCGCTGCTCTCCATTACGCCGCCGCTCCTGGCCCGGGGCGGGTCTTTCCCTGTTGCCACAGTGGGGCTGATCCTGATCGCGGTTCTGATCGTCGGTTTGACTTCTTCGGTTCTTGCAGTCATTGCGGCATTTCGTTCGCCGCTCCTCGACGCCCTCAGATCTGAATGAGCCCGTGCCGGCAGAGAGCTTTTTTACCGCCAAGGTGCCAGAAATTCGAAATTCGAAATTCGAGATTCGAAATTCTAAGATCTCGAATTTCGAATCTCGAATCTCGAATCCTGGGGGTGAATTTTGATCACGGCTATACTGCCATTCTGTTTCGAAGCTGGTTGCCAAGATCCGGAATGCATGCTGTAATGGCCCAAAGAGGAATCAATCTATGACGAAAATCAATCGGCTTTGCCTGTATACGCTCGCGTTTTCCTGGCTCGCTCTCTGTCCCCGCTACTCGTTCGCGGCAAATGACGAGTGGACCCGATTTCGCGGGCCAAACGGCACGGGAGTGTCCTCGGCCACGAATCTACCTGTTGAGTTCGGTCCGGATAAGAATGTCGTCTGGAAAACTCCGCTTCCGCCCGGCCACTCTTCCCCGGTACTGACTTCCACGCGCATCTTCCTCACGGCGCACACCAAGGACAAGGAGAACTACAAACTGTTCGTTTTCTGCCTTGACCGTCAATCGGGCAAACTGCTCTGGCAACGCGAGGTCCCGCGCGCACAAAAAGGTCGCCTAGGAAACGTCAATGGCCCGGCCTCACCCAGTCCGGTCACCGATGGCAAAAACGTGTACGCGTTTTTTCAGGACTTCGGCATGATGGCGTTCGATGCGGACGGAAAAGAGCTGTGGCGGCTGCCGATGGGTCCGTTCAACCAGTTTTACGGCTTTGGCGCATCGCCGATTCTGGTGGACGACAAACTGATCCTGGCGGTCGATCAGGATCTCAATTCCCACCTGATCGCAGTGGACAAAAACACCGGCAAGGTGAGGTGGAAGATTGACCGGCCCGAGGTAATCTCAGGTTACTCGACCCCGACGATATATCAGCCAGAAAATGGCACAAAGCAGATCATCGTTCCTGAGTCGTTCCAGCTTTCTTCTTACTCGGTGGAAGACGGCAAGCGCCTCTGGTGGGTCCGCGGGCTGCCATGCGAAATGAAATCCGTAGCGAGCTATGACAACGAGTATCTGTACATCAATGGCTGGGGCTTTCCGCAGAACCAGCCGGGCAGACAAGTGCCGACCGTATCATTTGAGGAAGCCCTGAAGCGCTACGACAAGAACCACGACGGTCTCATCGAAAAGGATGAGATCTCGGGCAATGATCCGATGGACAAAATGCTCGCGCCGGCCGGCGGGTTTGAGGCGTTCGATCTCAATCGCGATGACAAACTGGATGCGAAGGAGTGGGAAGTCTTCCGATTGATGATGGCAGCGGAAAATGGACTCCTGGCGATCAAGCTGGGTGGTCAGGGAGATATGACCGCGACAGCCATCCGGTGGCGTTATCAGAAGCCTGTGCCGCAAGTCCCATCGACATTGCTCTATCAGGGCACATTGTTCATGGTCAACGATAGCGGCATCCTGACCTCGTTTGACCCCGCGACGGGCAATGTCCTAAGACAGGGAAGATTGAAGGGCGCGATCGATAAGTACTTCGCTTCGCCGGTCGGGGCTGATGGCAAGGTCTGGCTGATCAGCCAGGATGGCACGGTCTCAGTGGTATCGGCAAGAGCCGATTGGGAAATACTCGCCGTCAACGCGCTCGGCGACGAAGTTTTCGCGACGCCCGCGATGGCCGATGGCAAAATCTACATCCGAACGCAAAACATGCTTTACTGTTTCGGAAAATGAATTCTTACCGCCAAGACTCCAAGACGATTCGAGATTCGAAATTCGAGATTTTAGAATTTCGAATCTCGAATCTCGAATCACTCAGAAGATCAGCTTGATGCCGAACTGAATCCGGCGTGGATTTTCCGCCGAGGATATGCGGCCGAAGGT
>JBEKYG010000145.1:0-9053 GCA_049511215.1 Acidobacteriota bacterium
AAAGCTGAGATAACTTCCGGCCCGTTACAACTGTTCTGCGTGAGTAAATCCCACTCCATTATTTTCACCTCCCGGAGCGTATTCTCGTGCCCAGGTTCTGCATAGTAAAGTCAAAGACGACACGGATGGTGCCCGGATAAAAATGAGCCATGTTTGTCAGCAAACTCGGGAGCCAGTCCCGCTTGTAGCATTCCGCCTCTCGTGATCTTGATGTAGACGGAGTGTGATTCGCTTGGCGCCCGGCATGTAAAGTACATCTTGGGTAGTGGAATCCATCCCTTCCCTGGGCACTCCAGGAGCTGCAACGGTCAGAAAAGGATCAACTCGACGGTAACGAAGAGGGAATGGTTCACCACCTCAAGCAGGCAATTGAAATCTATCCGGATTATGCCGATGCGTGGAACAATCTGGGCGCCTATTACCACCGGCGGGGGAACTTCGAGCAGGCGATCCTTGACTTTACCAAAGTCACGGAGCTGAGGTGCGAGTTCGATGTGGGTTGGATGAATCTGGGGAAGCAGCCTTCTGGCGACCGGGAGGTTTAGGGAGGCGGTGGAGGCAAACAAGATGGCTTTGAGCTGGGGTCCCAATGATGCCATCGCCAACTCACAGCTCGGGTTGAGCTACTACTACCTGCATGATTACACGGAGGCCAAGAAGTACTTTAAGCGCGTACTTGATCTCGATCCCGTCTATGCGTGTTCGCCGCAGCTCTTTCTTGCTCATATTGCGCTGGCGGAACAGTCCAGCGATGAGGCGCGGGCGTATCTTCGCGGCTTCCTGGAATATCATCCCAATGCGCCTAACGCCCCTGAAGTGCGCTTGACTTTGCAGCGTCTTTCCGATGGCACAATAACCACTGAGAATGCGATTCGCAAGTGAGAGAATCTAAGCGCCATTCGGGACAGGCGCCATAACCTCGAAATTACTCGCGATTCGAGGAACCTGCTTACCTTACTACACTACTTACCCGCAAATCCTTTGGCAGGAGGAAAGGATTTCTTACCGCCAAGACTTCAAGGTGCCAAGAGTGTTAATCTTTACTCTAATTCGAGATTCGAGATTTTAGAATTTCGAATCTCGAATTTCGAATCTCGAATCGCCAGATTTCGAGGTTATGACATCTGTCCCCGAAATTACTCGTACTCAGAACTCATGATCTGTGTTCGAGCACGTTCCGGAGAGCCGATAGCAGCAATAGAACGATGTTTTCCGAGCTGTTGACTCCCATCAAACCGATGCGCCAGATCTTCCCCTTGAAGACCCCAAAACCGCTGCCGATCTCGATGTCGTGTTGGTTGAGCAAGCGGGACCGAACGCTCGCGTCGTCGACTCCCGGTGGAATCTTGACCGTGTTCAGAGACCAGAGCCGGTGTTCCGGAGCAACCAGCATTTCGAGCCCCATGGCTTTGATGCCGGCAACGAAAGCCTGGCTGTTGCGCTTATGCCGGTTCCAGCGGGCTTCCAAGCCTTCCTCGAGAATAATCGCAAGCGCCTCGCGCAGGGCATAGGTCATCAGTGCCGGCGCGGTGTGGTGGTATACCCGCTCCGAGCTCCAGTATTTGTCGAGCAGCTGTACATCCAGATACCAGGTCCGGGGAGGTTTCTTGCGAGCCCGGATCTTTTCCAGCGCGCGTTCCGAGAAGGTGACCGGCGCGAGTCCCGGAGGAGCGCCGATTCCCTTCTGAGTGCAGGAATAGCTGGCGTCGATGCCATTGCGGTCAATGCCGACTGGATGGGCGCCGAGCGAAGTTACGGAATCGACGACCAAAATGGCATCGCGCACATCCCGCAATGACTTCAGTTCCTCGACGGGGTTGCGCATGCCCGTGGAAGTCTCGGCGTGCACCATCGTTACAATGCGGGCTTCCGATTTTCTGAAGGTATTCCGAACGCTCTGCATGTCGATAGGCTGGCCCCACGCGGATTCGACCCTCACAACCTTGGCGCCCCAGCGCTCCGCCATATCGGCCATGCGCTGGCCGAAGAAGCCGTTGACGCAGACGACAACCTCTTCGCCTTCTTCGATGAGATTGGCCAGACAAGCTTCCATCCCCGCGCCGCCTGTTCCCGCGACCGCGAAGGTTAGCCGGTTAGCGGTTTCAAACACGGTGCGCAGCAGCGACTGGGTCTCGTCCATACACTCGAAGTAGAGCGGATCCATATGGCCTAAAAGGGGCGCCAGCATGGCTTGCAGCACGCGCGGTTCGACATTGCTCGGGCCCGGGCCGAGCAGGATTCTCTGTGGTGGATGGAACGGTCTCGTCATAGTTCATCTGCCTCCGCGCCGATCATAACATATCGCAAATACGGATTGATGCGAACTGAGTGCTGAGTCAGCGATTCAGACACTACAAGAAAAAAAGCAGCAGCTACGGATAACACGGCGCGCACAGCCGCAACCAAAATCTAACGCCAAGAAATCGGCGATTCCAGATTCGAGATTTTAAGATTTCGAATCTCGAATTTAAGCAACGACGACTCATCATTCTATTTCTGAAATTGGAATATGCCGGTCGGCTTTGCGCGCGGCGTGGCGCTTCTTATCCTCGAGGCGCCGCTCGCGGCTGACGGGCTTGGGTTGGGTCGGAACCCGCCTTTTCGGTTTCACCAATGCCTGTGCGATCCAGTCGTGGATCTTCCGGCGTGCATCATCCAGATTCCGCTGCTGATCTCTTGTCCGCTGGCTCGTGACCATGAGCCTGCCGTCGCTGTCCAGTCGTTTGGCCACCAGGCGGTTCAGCCGCTGGAGACTTTCCGCCCCCATTCCCTGGACGCGTTTGAGATCAACGTGAATTTCGATTTTGGTGGCAACTTTGTTGACGTTCTGCCCCCCCGGACCAGAAGCTCGCACAGCCCGCACCTCCAGTGCGTCACCGGGAACTAGCACTCCTCCTTCTACGAAGATCGAATCCGGCATAAGCCCCCTAAAATATCGACGATTGACGAATGACAAGTTCTGGACGTTAATTCGTCAATCGTCAATCTTTTTTTAGTGCCTCGGCAGGAATTTGCCGATACGTGAGATGTCCCACCGAAGCGCCGGCCCCTCGGCTCCAACCTGCCAGAAATCTGGCTCGTAATGAAGCGATCTGGTCGAACCCGAAGGACCCATGTCATTGAACATCAGTGATTCCGTAAACGCAACCTCTCAGCAGGGCTTGGCGCGTTCCACCACCTCCGCCGGCCAGTTACCGAAGCGACCATCCGGTCAGATGCCTGAAGGTGCGGATGCCGCGCCCAAGCCAAGAATTCTCGCGGAAAAGCCGGATAACCCGCTTATGCGCGCTCACCCGGCTGGCGCCACGGGGCCCTCCGCGCAGGGAATTCCACGCGGCTTACAGCAAATCGAAAACCGAGGAGGCCTTCGACCCGCGCAGCAGGGCGTGCAGGCGGAGCGCATCCATGTCGGTCAGAAGCGCAAGAAAGTTGCACACACAGCGCGCGGCTTCGGACTCTCCTCTCCCCATGGACTCCTCAATGATCGGCCTGTAGTAGCGCGGGAAAAGGGCATCACTTTTTTTCTCCACCAACTCCCCGACCAACAGGTAAAACAGGTCATGGAGGATCTCCTTCCCTTTGGTGCTCATCGCAGCGACTCGCGGGTCGGTGATTACAGCCTCCCAAACAACGGCCTTGCACAGAGCCGCCAGGATTCTGGATTCATCGGGCACGATCAGCGTCCATGAGTAGTCGGACCGATTCGCATTGGGTCGCGGCCGCGCCTCAACTTCAGTGACGAGCTCGTTTAGGATGTTCCGGAGCGCCTCCTTGCGATGGGCCCTTTCGTCGCCGCTCTCGGGAGGGCGGATGCGCCGCTTCAGCTCGCGCAGCCGCTCGCGGATCTCGCTTTCAGTTAATGTTGGAACCGCCTCGCTTTCCCGTGTTTCCTCGTAATGATGCAGCACGCGCTGGGCGAACCTCACATCCGTAAGATCCCCTGGCCGGAGAAACTGAGCTTGCAGAGCGTCTTCAACATCGTGAATTGAATAGGCACAGTCATCGGCCCAATCCAGGATTTGGCAGGCGATGGACGTCCGCGGTTTCACCCCGCTTTCCATCTGTTGGGCGGTCACGAGGCCTCCGCCGTTGCTCAGTGTCCAGCGGGCCGCCGCCGCATCGGAGGCGAAGATGAACTTGCCATTTCCCGTATCCTGCTCGTAGGGGTATTTCATGACCCCCGCAAGGGTTGCGCGTGTCAGGTTCAGGCCGGGATAGGACGGCGACTTTGGCTCGGCGGCTACCAGGACGTGAAAGGTCTGCGCGTTCCCCTCGAACCGCAGCGCCCCCTTGCCCCGCAGTCGTGCTCGCCTGCTGACATCCCTCATGCACTCATCCAGGGTCTTCTCCCCGGCGTGCCCGAAGGGCGGGTGCCCAAGATCGTGCGCGAGCGCCACAGCCTCGGCCAGCTCCGGAGTCAAGCACGCTTGCAGCCGGGGCTCCTCCACGAGGCTGTTGTTCGCGATCGCACGGGCGAGCTGAGCGGCTTCTATGCTGTGAGTCAAGCGAGTGCGATAGAAATCAGCCTGGCCGATGCCGAAGACCTGGGTTTTCCCCTGGAGCCGGCGAAAGGCCGAGCTGTGCAGGATGCGATCGCGATCCCGCTCCGTAGCGTGACGATGATCTTTGGGTGATGGTGGGGGTTCCGGATACTCGCGCTCCAGTAAAAAGTCGTCCATTTGCAGACCTCAGACCTCAGACATCAGACCTCAGACTTCAGACCTCTGAGCGCGGACCTCTCGGATCCTCCGGAAGGCCCTCGGAGCACCGACACGTCTTTGGTCTGAGGTCTGATGACTGAGGTCTGAGGTCTGGTTGTTACAGGTTCCATATCCTGGTCAATTCGCTCTTGAGATATTGGAAGGCCTCTTCAGGATCATCGGAGCGATGAATCAGGGATAAATCTTCCTTATTCACCGTCCCCCAGCGGACCATGGCATCGAAATTCAAAACCTCGTTCCAGTATTCGGAGCCGTACATCAGGACCAGCATCCTCTTTCGAGTCTTCTGGGTCTGAACCAGCGTCAACACTTCGAACGCCTCATCCAGCGTTCCGAAGCCTCCAGGAAAAATAACGAGCGCTTTGGCGAGATAGACGAACCAGAATTTTCTCATGAAGAAATAATGAAACTGGAAGGCCAGCTCGGGCGGAACATAGGGGTTGACCTTTTGCTCAGCGGGCAGGCTGATCGATAAACCGATCGACTGTTCCCCTTCCTGGCTTGCACCCCGATTCGCGGCCTCCATGATCCCCGGTCCCGCGCCCGAGCAGATCATGAGCCGCTTTAAGCCACCATTCAGGGTGCGAGCCCACTGCGTCACAAGCCGAGCCAGGACTGTGGCATCTTCGTAATAACGCGATAGCTTGGCCTGTTGCTCGGCGTGCCGGATCTCGTCCTGCAGAGACGGGCTTGGGTTGGTCCCCGAGTCGAGCTGCTGCTTGAGAAGAGCCAGCCGACTTTGGGTCTCTTCGAGTGGGCGCGCACGGGCCGAGCCGAAGAAGACGATCGTATCCTCAACTTGCTGCCACTTGAGCCGGCTGGCCGGCTCGAGATACTCGCTCAGCATTCGAATCAGGCGCGCGTCCTTGCTCTTTAGAAAGCGGAGGTTCTGATAGGCCTTCTGCAACGTACGTTCCCTAGGCGGATTTGCTTCATCATCCATCATGATCTCCCATGACCTCCGGTCTCACTCAAAGGAGTAAGAATAGCAGAAGTCGCCCTCACATCAGACCTCAGACTTCAGACTTCAGACCTCAGACCTATCTGACGGATCGAGCAGGCAGTGGCGGTATTGGTACCTCTTCGGTCTGAGGTCTGAAGTCTGAGGTCTGAAGTCTGAGGTCTGAAGTCTGAGGTCTGAAGTCTGAGGTCTGAAGTCTGAGGTCTGAAGTCTGAGGTCTGAAGTCTGGATCAGATTACGACATGGTGGTTGACTGGGCCGCATCCATGACCCAGGCCGGGATGCGACTGAATTGCCAGAGTGATAAACTTCTTTGCCCTCTCGATTGCCTGCGGCAGAGCCAGCCCTTGGGCAATTCCGGCTGTGATTGCGGCCGAATAGGTGCATCCGGTTCCATGCGTATGTCGTGTTTCCACACGTGGGGAAGTGAAGTGCCTGACTTCTTCGTTCCAGTACAGCACGTCTACGGCGTCTCCGGCCAGGTGCCCACCCTTGATCAGCACGGCTGCGCTTCCGAGCGCGGCGATACGGCGTGCAGCTTCCTCCATGGAATTGAGATCACTCACGGGCATGTCCGCGAGCACGCCGGCTTCGTGGAGATTGGGTGTGACCAGCGTAGCATGCGGGAGCAGTTCCGCCACCAGGGCGGCACACGCGCTTTCCGCCATCAGGGGCAGGCCGTGCTTGCTGATCATTACCGGATCCACAACCAGCGGGAAGTCGAAACCGGCGGCCCTACGCGCCACTGCAGAGATTATGCTCCGGTCGCCGAGAGCGCCGGTCTTCGCGGCTTGCGGCGGAATGTCCTCGAGCACGGCATCGAGCTGGGCACCCACAAGCTCAGCGGATAGCAACTCGACCGCCCTTACGCCTTGCGTATTCTGTACGGTCACCAGAGTCAACACGCTCGTGGCGTAGACGCCAAACTGATGGAATGTCTTGATGTCGGCCTGGATTCCAGCGCCCCCCGAGGGATCGGACCCAGCAATCGTCAACGCAACCGGAATCATCACCCTATTATAACAGCAAGCAAGAAACCCACGAAATACGCAGCTTGCTGAGGGGCGGTCCGCGTCGCCCTTGCGGGGCTGGGAGTGGAATTGAGTTGCACTTATGACTACAACCGGCAAGCACGTTCGCCTTGCCACCCTGAAGGCCGCGTGTTATACTCGCTTAGTTTTGCGGAGACTAAATTTGGAGTAATCCCTTTATGAAGCATAGATTTGCAGTCCTGGTAATCCTTGTCGTGCTAGCCTCCTCCCTGGTGGGTGGCTTTTTCGGAGGCAACGCTTCGGCTGGATCAGGGCCTGCACAGAGTTCTCCCAATGAGTTTCTGCGCGAATTCACAGAAGCCGTCGACATCATTCAGAAAAACCATGTCGACAATATTGGTGCGGACAAGCTGGTTTATAGCGCGATCAAGGGGATGCTCCGCAGCTTGGATCCGCACTCCAGCTTTTTTGACCCCAAAGAATTCGCGCGCCTGCGTGAAGAGCAGCACAGCAAATACTTCGGGCTGGGCATTCGCGTTCGGGCTTTCATGCCACGGAGCGATCGCGGCAGGGTGGTAATCGTCGAGCCTCCTTCGATCGGCTCGCCTGCCGAAAAGCGGGGCCTGCGCGCTGGCGATGTGATCACCCGGGTCAATGGAGAGAGCATTGACGATTGGACGCAGGACGAGGTCGTGGATCATCTGCGGGGCCCGCGCGGGACAACGGTGGATGTCACCATTGAGCGGCCGGGAATTCGTAATCCCCTGCAGTTCAAGGTTGAGCGTGATGAGATTCCCATCATTACCGTTCCCTATGCTTTCGAGGTCAAGCCGGGCGTGGGCTACATTAAAATTGACCACTTTTCCGAGTCGACAGCCGGCGAGCTGAAGCAAAAACTAGCAGATCTCGGGGCTAACAACCTTTCTGGCTTAATTCTAGACTTGCGTGACAACCCCGGCGGCTTGCTGAACCAGGCAATCGATGTCACCGACTTCTTCGTCCGCAAGAACGCATCGATCGTTTCGACCAAAGGCCGGACGGCAGGCATGCAGCACAACTACCTGGCTCCGAGTTTGGAGAAGATACAAGTCCCGCTTGTGGTTCTGATTAACAAGCACAGCGCCAGTGCCTCCGAGATCGTAGCCGGCGCACTGCAGGATCATGACCGGGCGCTCATCGTGGGCGAGACCAGTTTCGGCAAGGGTTTGGTTCAATCCGTTTATACGATGGAAAATGATACGGGGATGGCTCTGACGACGGCGAGGTACTA
Organism: Acidobacteriota bacterium; assembly: GCA_049511215.1. GTDB lineage: Bacteria > Acidobacteriota > UBA6911 > UBA6911 > UBA6911 > JAFNAG01. Next base: position 7,945 of record JBEKYG010000145.1, read on the forward strand.
TACTCCCAGCGGGCGCCTGATCCAGCGGGATTATTCGGGCTCGGCTTTCGATTATTACAACCTGCCCGATGCTCCCGGCAACGAGAATATCAAACGTGAGGTAAAGTCCACCGACGGCGGCCGCCAAGTTCTCGGCGGCGGTGGCATCACCCCGGACGTGCACGTTGATTTGCGCGAACTCAATCGGTTCGAGGCCTTATTAAATTCGAAGGATGTCTTTTTCGAATATGCGCGCCGCCTTGCCTCAGGGCAGGTGCCGGCGGCCAGCAATTTTCGCCTGCCAGTCAAAAACGATGAGGTAAAATCCTCCACGCCACGGGATGACTTTGCGTCGGCCGCCAAACTTGAGATTCCCGACGCGATTCTCGACGATTTCAAAGAATTCCTGCGAAGCCGGAAGGTGGAGTTCATCGGCCAGGACATCACGGACAACGTCGAATTCATCAAACGACGCATCAAGCAGGAAATCTTTACTTCCTCCTTCGGACTCCAGGAGGGCTTTCGGGTGGCACTTCAGGGCGACACACAAATTCAAAAGGCCCTGGATGTAATGCCCGAGGCGAAGGTGTTGATGACGACCGGACGTTTGACTCCGGACGCGCAGACTCAAGAAATCAAAAAGTAGCCGGGTACGACTGGAAAACCATGAAGCTGCTGCCGATTCAGGCTCTAGTAGGGCTTTGCGTGCTTTTTGCGCCTACGACAGTCGTCTGTCAACCCCAGCGCGTGATTCTCGGGGCGACCTCCTCGCTGGTGGATAACAAGGCAAACGGCATAGTGAATGCCTATCTCCTTGACAATCCCGACATCCCGCCCCAAATACTCAATCTCATGCGAGACAGCGAGACGCGCTATGTCGACGGGTCCAACCTGATCAAGGTGGGCGAGTCGGCCAAAGCCAGGATAGCGTTCGATGAGGCAGTTGACCTGCTCTTCCAATGCGAATGGGATCTCGCTTCTACACCCGTATTAAGCCGCTATTTCCAAGATCTCATCCAGCGCATCCAGAGGGACGAGTCTCGCTATCTTCGGTCTGACGAAAGCCCCGGGGAAAAACCGGAGCGCGCGGTCGTCGATGAACTCGAAAAAATAGATCTGATTCCGATCCA
>JBEKYG010000146.1:0-9029 GCA_049511215.1 Acidobacteriota bacterium
ATTCCGATCACTATCAGGCTGAGCGCTTTCTGCTTCCACAATATGCGGGCTGCGTAGCAAAGATTGCGTTGCAGCTCTGCGAGCCAGCGAAATCCTCGCCTGTCCCGATGCTCTTCAAAAATCTTGTCTACCCCTCCGAACTTGATCAATGCATTTCGGCGCGCTTCTTCCGGACTCATGCCGGCACGCAGATTGTCTTCGATGTGCATTGCCAGGTGGCATTCGATTTCTTCACCAAATTCATAGTCCAGTTGCTTCCGCTTGAACAAGCTGCATAGCCGAACGATCCATGCTCGCAAGGTTCTCATGAGGATTCCTCGCCAAGAGTCAAAAACCGCTCAAGGATGCATTTTGTTTGTTCCCATTCGCGCGCGCTCTCCTGGAGTTGCTTCCGACCGGCTCGCGTGAGCTTGTAATATTTTGCCTTTCGGTTGTTGTCCGAGACTCCCCATTCGGACGAGATGCATCCTTCCTGTTCCAACTTCAGCAGCGCCGGATAGATAGTCCCGTAGTTGACTGAGAGCAAATTGCCGCTGATCTGCTCAATACGGCGAGCCATGCCATATCCGTGCAGCGGTCCCATGGTTTCAAGGGTTTTCAACACCATCAAACCCAAGGTTCCCTGCATTACATCAGTTTTTGTGCTCATGCTTTCCTCTATTGGATGGCAATATGTATAGTACGGCTCCTATGGGAAGTCAATAGGTATTTAAAAGCGTAAGCAAACCCGTGCGAAGGAGCTGAAAAAGAGAAGCGGCAAAAGAAAGCCAAAACACTTACAGGACGGCACTCTCAACCACCTTGACGTATTGTCGCTATACCGGAAAAGTGACTTGGATTTAGACTCCCAATACACGAGCTTCAAGGCAGCTTTGGTTCCACGCGGACGTATACCGTGGATGCTTGTGAAAAGAAATCGCATGATCCTTAGACTATTTGAATTGTGGAGGCGTCTCCGTCGACAGAGGTATGCCACAAAACTGTAACCGGCGATTTCGTTTTGGATTACAATCCCAACGAGACGAGCACCGCAGCTCGAAGTTGACATATTGCTCGATATCAGAACTGAGAAGAACCTGGCTGGAGGGGAATCTCCAGAAGGCCGAACGTAAATCGGCATCTTTTTCGGAATATCCTTCAAAGCAATCTGTTCCGAAAATAGACTTGAACATGACCATAGTGATCGTGATCGGCCTTTGATCCCGACGAACAACCGATCACGATCACGATCACGATCACGAACCACTCTCAAGGTCGGTATCGTCCAGCTGCCATTTTCATGCGTTACAGGGTGCGTCCCGGCGCATGCGGAGCTGTCCCGAAAACAAAAATAGAAATCGCTCCCCGTCGGAATCGGTATCGGGATCGCAATCGGCTTTGACTCGCTTACGCTGAAAAGGCCGATTGCGACTGCGGCTGCACTTTTTCCTCAAACGTGGCATTTGCAGGGCGGTAGGATTGAATTCCAGAACATCCACTTGATTACCGAGGGGAGTAGGCATATCTTAACTTGGTAACCGAGGGGAAACATCATGAGCAAACCGTCCGATTTGGTTCAAGGCACTCTCGATCTGCTGATACTCAAGATCCTCGCGCTTCAGCCGCTGAACGGCTGGTCGATCAGCCAGCGTCTGAGGCAGATTTCCAGCGACACCCTTCAGGTAAGCGACGGATCTCTCTATCCGGCTTTGCACAAGCTCGAACATGAAGGCTGGATCACCGCCGAGTGGAAACAAAGTGAGAACAACCGCCGCGCCAAGTTTTATTCGCTGTCGCGGCTCGGCCGCAAACAACTGCAAAAGGAGGCCGCTAATTGGAATCGGCTTTCCGCCGCCATTTCGCATGTAGTGCAACTTGAGGAGCTGTAATCCATGCGACCCAAACACTGGTTTCACACCCTTCCGCTGCGCATGCGTTCAATCTTCTTACGCAGGCAGGCTGAGCGGGAACTGGCTGAAGAGTTTGAGTATCACCTGGAAATGAGGATCCGGGAATGCATCGCCGGAGGGATGACTCCGGAGGAAGCGCGCCTGGTTGCCTTGCGGGCTATGGACGGCATGGAGCAGCACAAAGAAGAATGCCGCGATGTCCGCGGCCTGCGCTGGATTCACGAGTTCCTGCAGGATTTGCGTCATGCATTTCGAATATGGGCAAAAAGCCCGGGTTTCACAATTGTAGCCGTTCTCATGCTTGCTTTGGGCATCGGCGCCAACACCGCGGTCATCAGTGTCTATGAGGCGCTTGTTCTCCGGCCGCTGCCTTTCGGACAAATCGACAGGCTGGTCGAGATACCCCCGGGATTCAATTACCCGAACTACCTCGATATCAGGGCGGACGATCAAGTCTTCTCTGATCTGGCGGTGTGGATGGTTCTTCCGCTCCAGGCTCGGGGCGCCAATTCAAAAATGCTATCCGGCCGAGCCGTCTCATCAAATTATTTTCAAGTGGTTGGGCTGCCCATGACGCTGGGTCGAGGGTTTTTAACGGAAGAGGAGAAACTTTCAGGAAGCCGGCCTGTCGCCGTCATCAGCAATCGTTTGTGGAAGAACGGCTATGGGAGCGATCCCCTTGTGGTTGGGAAGACACTCAAACTCAATGATGAGTTACTAACTATTGTAGGCGTAGCTCCGAAAGAGCTTCGGGGAGATCTGGGTCTCGGAGGTGTTTACTGGGATATGTGGGTTCCTATCCCGATGCTTCCAAGGATACTGCACCTGGATAGAGAGCCGATGTGGCGCGATGCGATCGAAAACAGGGCTATGGGGGAATGGCTTTGGTCATTCGGGCGGCTCAGGCCGGGGGTCACATTGGGGCAGGCAAGAGCGCGGATGGCCGTGCTCTTTGCCAACCTTCAGAAATCCTATCCTGGATCCATTAAAGACCGATCGAAGCCCAACCTCGTGCCTGTGAGCCAGGCAAGGTGGCTCCAGGGAAACAGCCTGTTCTCCGCTGTCATTCTGGCTGCTGCCACCCTTGGTATCCTCTTTATCACCTGTATGAATATCGCCAACCTGTTGCTTGCGCGCGGATCAGCGCGGCAACGGGAAATCGCCACGCGGCTGGCGCTGGGAGCAAGCCGCGCGCGAGTCGTCCGTCAACTGCTCGCTGAAGGATTCGCTCTCTCAGCCGTCGCTTTGCTTTTGAGCCTGGCGGTATACAGCTTGACGCTTCAGCTCATGTCCGCATTTGAAATTCCCTTCAACTTTTCGCAGATCAACCTCGACCTGGGCTTCGATCGCAGAGCCTTGATATTCGCGATGGGGATAGGCTTGCTCACAAACGTGATGTTCGGATTGGCTCCGGCCCTGGCCGCAACTCGGACCGGCCTCAGCGGAGCCCTAAAAGATCAAGGCTTCCTGGTGATTGGCTTCCGCAAGGCCCGATGCCGCCGGCTGCTGGTCGTGTCTCAGATGATTCTCACCGTGGTCTTGCTTGTCGGAGCGGGCATCCTGGGCAGAATGGTTTGGCGTTTTGTATCGGCCGATCCCGGTTTCGACAAAAATGTTCTGATCGTCTCTTCAGATTTGCCCACATACGGAATTGATAAAGCCAAACAGATGAGATTTTATCGCCAAAGCCTCGAGCGGATTCGCAGGATCTCCGGCGTGCGTTCGGCCGCTTGGGGAATCACGCCGCCATTCGATCAGCGGGGTTATTTTGCAGAGAATGTCCAGCCGGAACCGGCAGCCTACGGGAAGGAAGATTGGTTTAGTATCCAGAGCAATTCGGTCAGCCCCGGATATTTTCAAACCATGAGAATTCCGATCCTTCAAGGGCGGGATTTCGACGATCGGGACAGTCAGAATCCAGCCGGCATGGTCATCATTAATGAAACGATGGCGCGCCGGTTCTGGCCGGGCACGACTCCAGTCGGCAAACAGATCCGGGTCAAAAAGCCGGATCCCAGGGAAAACAGGGACCAGGGGCCTGAGCTATGCGAAGTGATCGGCGTGGTGAAGGATGTCAAATATGAGACGCCTTGGGAAGGCAAAATACCTTACATCTATTTTCCTTATTGGCACAAGTTCTTCACCCAAATGAGCCTCCACGTGAGCGTTACGGAGAACCCGGATTCGATGATCGTTCCGATTCGCAAGTTGTGCGAGTCCGTGGATTCCGGCGCCGTCATCAACGGTGGATTTGTGATTTCAACGCAACTGGAGTCGCTGTTTTCGAAGGAACGTGCCGCGGCTTGCGTGCTTGGAATCTCTGGATTGCTTGCTCTTATTCTGGCTGCGATTGGCCTGTACGGAATCATTTCCTATTCCGTGACGCAGCGAACTCGCGAGTTCGGCATCCGCATGGCCTTGGGCGCACGAGGCGGAGAGATTGTCCGACAGGTGATTTGTGAAGGCATGAAAATGGTTGCGCTTGGCCTGGCAATCGGTCTGTCGTGCAGTGCGGCTTTGTCCAGATTTGTTGCAAGCCGCTTGCATGGACTGAGTCCTCTGGATCCAACAACCTATGCTGCAATTACAATTTTTGTCATTTCCATAGCCTTTCTGGCGGCTTTCCTGCCGGCTCGCCGCGCGGCCGCGAATCCTATGGATGCGCTGCGTACTGAATAGCAAAATACGGTGACAGCCTGTCACCATTTCCCTAGCAGCGGGCCGTAGAACTGGCATTCTGGACGAATTACAGATTACACGGAAACTACGAGTCTTCGCCCAGTTCGGGGGATGCCTCAGTGCAATAGTTTCCCTCCCCCAAGCGCGTAGCTGGAGAAGCCCAATGGCCCTCGTCGCTACCGCAATGCTCACTGTGTGGTTTTGGCGGCGGTCAGGAGCTAGGTGGTGCCACGACCTGGATTGCAATAAATCCATGGATAAGGAAGGCTGGCCGAAAACGGGGTTCTCACTCAACCTGCCGTCCCAGCCGAAGATGAATCCATGCCGCCCCCTCACGTCGCCGAGCTTGATAGGCAAATGATCGCAGATAAACTCCACTGTCCTCGTGACGAATTCGACCTGTGGTCCAAGCGCCGGGCTTGGATGCCGGGATCTAATTCCTCCGAAGAGGGAAGGGCTCCCACTCGGCGGTCTATTCCACCCGTCTTTTCTTCATCTCCTGCAGAACATTTAGCGGGACGCCAATCGAGTAGCAATTGGCGACGCCCACGCGGTAATAGATACCTTTATTATCTACGGTCGGTCCCGGCCATTCGATGTCCTCGCCTCTTGTCGAGCACCATTGTCCCTTGCTGCAATACTCATCCCAGTCGAGCGTCAGAGTCAGCGCCCCCTTTCCCTTGGGTGGAACCTCCAAGCCCGTGTGTGGCACCGGCGGAAACACTCGATGGAATATGCTGTACAGCACCAGGTCGGTTGCGCTGAGTGTGTAAGGGCGATCATTATTGTTGGACACAGTGACACCCAGCAAGGATGGGAGTTTTGCGCCGTCCTTGGTTCGTAGAACAACCATTACGTTCAGGTCCGGCCTGAAAGTGGAGGTATCCTGTGACAGGACGGTCGCCCTGGTTGTGAGACCCTTGGGCGGCACTATGAACTCCAGGAAGGTAGGTGTCCGCCACTCTTGGTTTATGACGAAGCGGTGCCTGCCGGGGACGAGCGAATCGACGAGCACTTTCCCGTCCCTATCGGCAAAGAACGGGCCTCTTTCTACCGCATCGGAGTAACCCTCGGTTGTGGGCCTCATGACAAGCGATTGTCGTTCAAGCGGCTTGCCGTCGGGATATACAAGCTGAACTGACAGCAAGGCCGACACATCGGTTGTCTTGGTGGATTGAGCGGTTGGCGGTTTTCCCATTACAACAAACGTGAGCGTATTTGATTCGCTCGGGGTCCATCGGCTGTGGTCGATGGGTCCATCAGGCGTGGATTGGCGTTTCACTCTCAAAGAATATCGCCCGGGTTTGGTGATTTCGACCCAGTGGTCAAGCCTGACGTCCTCTCTTATCTCCGCACCTGGATTGAGAGTTGGAAAATATCGGAAACCGACACGTGCTTTTGCCCACTTACCATCCGTGGTCAATGGCACCTCGTTTCCGTTCTGGTCCAGTACAGTAAAATCGAGGTTTCTTGCAGGATTACCCATTACAAGCGTGAGGGTAAGCGCACCCATATTCTTCATGCAGAGGCTGACGACGATAGGCTCTCCGATTCGCGGAGATTTGGTCTTTAAAGTTGCCGTAATTTGAAGTGCTTGGTCCTGAGCCAAACAGACCAATGCAAGAGAAAGCGTGCTGATGAGTGGCGTGAATCTCATTCTTTCCTCGGTTGGCAGTTAATTTGCTGTCACAAATACCCTATGCCCTTTTTAGACAACACGCATTGTATCGAATCATTGGACACCCTTGCTGAGTGATTTTCTCCAGACAGAATATTTAAATATCTGGGGAGGGGATAAGGCGAAATAAGCTGCCTAATGTTCTGAGTTCCCGCATTCCTTCCGGAGGCGACCAGCTTCCGATATGGGGTGATTATGTCAACTTCAACCGTCAGCAGCGACTCCAAGGAAACCAGGACTGATCAAAAAGATGATTTTACCCCCGAACAATGTTTTGCCGAATATGGAATTTTCACACGTCTACCAAAGTCAAGCTCGTCGATCTCGCGCTCCGGGCGGGTAGTCGGCGGCGGTCTCGAAGGCAGGCCGAGGCAGTCGAGGATCTTGTGGATGGCTTCGAATAGGGATGAAGAATCAAGTCCCGTCCAGAATCAGCGGCAGCCAGCGGGTGGAATTGAGGGGTACGGCCGAGAATGCGGTTACCATCATCGGGCTCGTGCAGAAACCGTACGATGAGATGGACAGTTGGAGCTTTCCAATTTCCAAGTACGGTGCCATTCAGCGTTGCAAAGGCGGTGTGTACACATTTTGTTCCATTGATGGACAACGTTGCCGAGTCTCCACAGGCCTCCAGATAAAGGAAGATGCCTGGTTGCTTCTGGAGGATGTCGGCCGTGCCGATTTGAGAATCAATCCTGCTGAGCACCTCAGCCTGGGTCAACAGGCACGACTGCATGCGGTCAAAACCGAAGACGACGATGCTGTTTTCGAACTCGAGCGTGGGCCTGCGATCGCATCCACGAAGGCACCTGACTACCCTCTCTGTATGCGGGGAGAGGACGGGGCGTCGGGGAATTTCCCGACCAAAGCAAACATGTCAGGCCAATGAAAATCATGACGCCTCAGGGAGCCTTTGTGCTCGACAGTTCCTCCGTGGCCCGGTTCGATGTCAGCGCACAAGCGACCGAGATCAGTGTCCGAAAAGGGCGGGTGATGGCGGATCGGCGTGGGGGCTCTGCGGGAAAAAACTTGTGGAACATAAACCAAGGTCAACGGATTCGACTGGAGACTGATGCCACCGGGCCAGTGCGAGCCATTCCATTCAACGTGGAGGCTATGGATACCTTCGATGGCTGGGCACTTGGCCTGCTCGTCGCTGGGTATGTAGTCCGTGTGGATGGCCGACTAATGGTGGAGCGCCGCGCGGGAGGATCTTTGGAGCGCGCTGTCGGTGTGCAGTTAGAGGAAGGCGATCGCCTGGTGACCGCAGCAGGTGGCCGCGCCTCGCTACGGCTCAACTCGTTCACATTCCTCTATATCGACGAAGCGTCGGAGATCCGCATGATCAGCGTCGACAAAGCTGTGCAAAGGGTCGAGCTGTTACGCGGGGCGATTATCCTCTTAAAGTTCAATCCCCCTGCCACGTTCGAAAAAAGAGGACCGCTGATTGAAGTTGCTGCGCCCCAGGGTTCCGTTAATACTTCGAAATCCGGCGAGTATCGAGTGAACATCAACGAATCGGGCACCACGATTGAGGTGCACGCGGGCTCTCTGCTCTTCAGTCCGGGCAGCACTGCTAACACGTCAGCCAAGATCAAACTCAAGGAAGGCCAAGTCGCGATCCTGCCAGCTAAAGAATCCGGCCAGCCCCAGATACTCAAACATGCCAGCGTGGTGCCCGACCAATTCGACAACTGGGTTAAGTCTCGTTGAACGAGCGACATTCCGGCCGCCATCCGTTGAAGATCCGGGGTTTGGTGAGCGGTCTATCAGCAGCTTTCCCCAGATCCTGCGGAGAACGTAATCATATTTGTAGGGTCGCGGGCGGTTAACGGATATCCCGGACAAAACGGGGGCTGACACAGCGGGCAGGGGGTTATGTACGGTAACGCCACTATACGTCCGGCAGACTCCCTCTGAGGGCCTGTGGCGGCATATTACGCCGCTGCAAGATAGCCACTGGTGCGGTAAAACATCCTCCGATTGCTGGATCAATACGGCCGCAACTTCGCCAGGCAATAATGGTTGCAATCCGATTTGATGGCTCTGATAATTTGGGCTACGTTGACCTAAATGACTGTGTTTGTGCATTTTTCACAGGTTAGATACGGCGGTCAGCGTAATTACAAGTTAGAGGCACCAGTTTACGATGGAGCGTCCATGGATGACCTTGCCCTCATGAGAGAAGAGCTCCTTGAAGCGCAGGCGGCTTATGACCGCGGTGAATGTCCCGTGGGTGCGGTTCTGATCCAAGATGGCAGAATAGTCGCACGCGCGGGAAATCGAGAATCCGAGCTACACGATCCTACGGCCCACGCCGAGGTCTTGGTCCTTAGAGAGGCGGGGCGCCTGCTCGGGCAGCACACCTTCCCCGATTGCACCGTGTATACGACGCTTTGGCCCTGCCCCATGTGCGAAAACGCGATGCTCCGTGCGAAGATCCGCAGCGTTGTCTGCGGCGCGCGCTCCTTCAAGTACATCTATGAGGTTACGTTTAATCCATCCAATCTGCCGAAGGTTGGACCCATAATGGACCAGGACTGCAGAGGCATATTCGTGCGATGGATCAAGAGAAGAGGCTTGAACGTCATCCTCGAACATGAGGGCCTCTAACTACGCGCTGCACCCGACGGCCCGGAAGTATTATAGGTCAAGGAGTAAGGAGCCGTGACCACGCGTCAACACAAGGTTCACACTCAACTCGGCCGAGCCGCAGTCCAGATCTTTGCCGCCAATGATCGCATGAACCAGGTTCTTATCGAACATCTTGACCCTACCGCCTG
>JBEKYG010000147.1:0-8987 GCA_049511215.1 Acidobacteriota bacterium
GTTGTAAAAGATCAGTTGTTTCTGGGCCGAGGGTGCGCCATTCGCATCCACAACTTCGACATCTTCCTCGAGCAGACGACTTGCAAGTTCGCCCGGATTCGCGATCGTGGCCGACGAGCAGATGAACTGAGGCGATTGCCCGTAGAATTTTGCGATGCGCCGCAATCTGCGGAGCAGGTTGGCGAGATGACTTCCGAACACGCCCCGGTAGGTGTGCAACTCGTCGATCACGACATAGCGGAGGTTTTCGAACAGGCGCGTCCACCGGGTATGATGAGGGAGGATGCCGGTGTGCAACATGTCGGGATTGGTGATGACGACGTGCCCCTGCTGGCGAACGGCGCGCCGCGCGTCGCTGGGAGTGTCTCCGTCATAGGTGAAAACCCCCCAACGGTCCCCAGTTCTGCCTCCCAAGTCCTGAAGCTCTTCCAGTTGATCCTGTGAGAGCGCTTTGGTGGGGAACAGGTACAGCGCGCGGGTGTCCGGATTTTCCAGCACTGCATTCAGCACCGGCAGGTTGTAGCAGAGCGTCTTGCCTGAAGCCGTAGGTGTGACCACGACGATGTTTTTTCCCTTACGCACCCGCTCGGCGGCCTCCGCCTGATGTGAATAAAGCTGCACGATTCCCTTGGCCCGGTAGGCATCGGCCAGTTCCGGTCTGACCCAGTCCGGCATCGGAGCCCATTTGGCCTCACGCGCCGGAATCTGATGGACGGCAGTGACTACCTCGTTGGATCGATCGCGTGAGGTCAGTTCGGCGATCACCTCGCCCACACCGATGAGTGCCATGCTCTTGCGTTTTGAGGGATGTGAATCCATAACCTTCACCTTTATTTCACCAACCTATCACAAGTTCTCCGCGATCACAAAAAAAATATCACCGCACGGAGGGCAGCGCGTGCCAGCCACAGAATAACGAAAGCACGTGATCAGCTATGTGGTACTTACACGCAAACCCGCGGCTGGCTGGGAAGGGCTAGTGAGCTCGAAACCGGTTAGGTTTTGATTTGAATTCGACGATAAGCTGTTGCGAGGCGTTGCAATGGATGTTCAAAATGCGAGCTGGGGGTTGAAATTAAAGGACTGTCGTGGAAAGATTTGAACCTCTCGCGCGTCTCGTGAATCTTAAAGGCCGGGTTCGAGCAGAAAATCTTTATCGGTGATAGGGAGTGACCATGATTAAGCGAAAAATCTATGCCGTCGTTTTTGCGACTCTTCTTGTACCTTTCCTGCATGCGGTTCCGGCGCAGGCACACGGCGACAAGGTGGTGCCGCAAATGGTCGATGGTCTTTCGAGCGACGGCACGCGACTTCGGACGATATTCGATTTTACCAGTCTGACTCTCACTCTCAGTACTTCGCTCACCAAAGTAACTCTGCTTTTCTTCAATGAAGATGGCTCGCCCTGGCAGGTTACTATAAAGAGCTCAGATCCAAGTGTGACTTCACCACTGACCACCAGTTCCTACCCGCTTAATCTAAGCCCCGCGCAGGCTATCCGGATCGAAACCCTCGGGACGGGAGACCAGAGGCAGGGATATGCAATCCTAAGAAACCTGGAGGCGACGACAGATCTGCCCGATGATAACCAGGTGTCGATCACCGTCTACTATGAAATCGCCAAATCAAACGGCCTTGGAGGGTTCGACATCTTTGAAACGGTCAGCGTACCCGTCGGACAGCCGACCGTATCCTGGGCATTCCCGGTCGAAATCGACAATTCAATAAGCCCGGCACTGCGCACCGCCTTCGCAATTGTCAATCTTAGCGATATGCCGGACATCTCCTCCAATCTCTATGTCAGCAATACAACGAACACAGTCACGCTTGACTTGTTCGGGACGGATGGGACTTTTCAGCAAGAGAAAACTTTCCAGCTCAACTCACAAGGATCGCCGCGAAAGGTCGCCCAATATGTCGATCAGTCTCCATTATTTTCCGGCCTTCCGGCCACCTTCAGGGGGACGGTGTTTGCTTCCTCGACAGGGCCGGTGGCGTTCCTATCATTGCAGGAAACCCCTACAACCACGACTACCTCAACCGGTGTTAAATTTGGGCAACAGTATGCCTCGCTCGTTCCCACCTATCTGGATTCCCTGCGAACAAATACGTTCATGTTGCTGCCACAGGGTTATTCCTTGGATGGGGACATCCCTGTAGTCGACTACTTCAACGACGAAAACTCTTCCGTGGACGCATATTACGAGACTCCCTGGGATTTGCTGTATCGAACGGGTAGCACGACCACGGAGAGGTCGCTGGTTCCATACGCTGGGACGATAAGCTCGATTGGCGTGCTGACTACTTGGGACGAGTTCAACGCGCTTATGGTGGAAGATCTCAGCAAACTGAATTATACCACAGACCCCATTGACCTTGGCGACACCTCGGCGAACCTGACCCCAGGTTTTTGCTTTGCCATCAAGACGGGCTTGGGCCGTTATGCAAAAGTTATGATTTGGAATCTTGTAGGGTATTCCAACAGCTATTACATTGACATGATGTTAGCGATCCAAGTTTTCAAATGACACATGCTTGACCGGTAGGGTTTCCATCCAAGAAGTCGCGATCTTACCGGATTTGAAATCAATGCAGGCTGATAGCCTGTGCATTCCCATTTGCACGGCAATAGCCCGCAATTCTCAGCGGGTTTCTACTGCGGCACCAGATCCAGCCACCACGCTCATGGCCGCGCGTTTCGGCACGCCCATCTACGCAAATTCCATTCCCAGGATGTCCCTTGGGTGTAAAATGCCCAGGATTCGGGGTTCCGAAATAGTCACAGTGGACATATCGCATTAGGGATCTCCGAACCATTACCTTGGCACACGCAACGGAAGCGCCGTAGCCGGGCCTCACCCACAAAACGCGTTTTTGGGGACCATCCGCCATGCCAGAAGGCGCAGGGAATCAGGGAGCTGCAGAAGCCAATGCGCGGTCCGTTCGTGAGAGCGCCTGGCCGTCAGAATACTCCTACAGGCCATTCTTCGCCCGGCTGAAGAGTGCTTTCATCGTTCCCATGCTCCTGTTGCTCCTCGGCGCCGTTTTTTTTTCTCGGAATCTCTCTGAATTTCGGCCCGTTATCCCCTTTGACCTCCTTTCCAACTATCACCCGTGGAGGGCATCCGCTCCAGCCGGAGCACACCCGCACGAAAACCCGGAGCTTTACGACCAGGCTTTTCAGTTTTATCCCTGGTGGACTTTTATTATCGGTGAGATAAAAGCAGGCCGGATTCCATTGTGGAATCCCTATTCTTTCTGTGGTTCTCCCCTGTTAGCCAATGGACAATCCGGGATTTTTTTCCCGCTCAATACTCTCAATTTTATACTAAACCTTAACTCCGCGTCTCTGGTGCTCGCCGTCGGCCGACTTTTTGTAGCTGCGATGTTTACCTACGCCTTTCTGAGGCAATTGGGAATGCTCAGGAGCTCGGCCGTTTTCGGAGCAGTGGCGTTTGCCTTCAGTCGCAATATGGTGGTGTGGCTGGGATTTCCCGCCGGCAGTGCATCCATTCTGTTGCCCGCCCTGTTCTGGGCCTGCGAGCGACTGATACTTTCCGCGGGAACCATCAACTTCATCGTGGCCGCGCTCTTGCTCTGCTCGCAGTTCTTTGCGGGACAGCCTCAAACCTCTCTGGTGACTCTGTTCTGCCTCTCCACCTATGTCGGCATCCGCCTGCTGACCGGGCACGCGCCTCGGAGTGGAAAATTGAGGATATTTTTCCTCTATGGTGCTGCCTGGGGACTTGCTTTGATGCTTTCGGCTGTTCAAATCCTGCCCATGATGGAATACCTGAAGGAAAGCGCCGCCTTGCCGTTCCGGACGCAGTTCAACCTCAAGGTTTATCCATGGTATGAGATTCTGAGCTTTGTGTTCCCGAATTTTTTCGGCACGCCGTATGAGGGCAACTACTGGGGATTCGCCAATCTCGTCGGCACCGCATGCTATGTGGGAGTTGGTCCCCTGCTGCTGGCGCTGCTGTCGCTGAGGCGTGCTTTCAGACCGGGGAGCGTTCAATCTTTTTGGATCATCGCAGCAGTGAACTTCGCGGTTGTTTACAATCTGCCAATCGTGGGCCGGATTTCGAGCCTGCCCTTGTTCAATGGAATCGACACCAACAAATATCTCGTTGCCATCGTTTTCTCTCTTGCAGTGTGCTCGGCATACGAGTTGGATTGCATTTTAAAGCGAGATTCACGGAACGCTTTCCAGAGGATAGCTTGGTTGGTTGCCTCTCTCCTGGGATTTGCGATCTTGGCTGGTTTCATCTTCCGCGATTTTTTCGCTGCTATGAAGCTTTGGCCTTACGAATTGTCGAATTTCTGCGTCTTCCTCTTTTTTGCGGCCGCCTGCATGGGGCTCATACTGGCATACAGCCTTGAGAGGCTAAAGCCGGCCATGCTGGCCGCAGGCTTGATAGCCCTGGCCTTTGCGGACCTTTTCATTTTCGGACACTCTTTCAACGCCTCTGCCCCAAAGGAGAGACTACCCGCACCTCCCGAATCGATCCAGGCGATGCGCCGCGGTTTGGAGCAATATCGAATACTCGGCGTACAGGGTGTGCTGCCCGCCAACGCTTCGGTTCTTTACGGATTGGCCGATGTGCGCGGCTACGACGCGATGACCCCGGCGCGATACTACGAGTTCATGTCTCGCGTGGATAGAGGTTATTCGGACTTTACTGCGCCACTCAATCCAGACCAAGGGAATTCAATAGACAGGTCGACCCTGTTCAAAAGGGAACTGTTGCACATGTTGCAGGTAGGAGGTCAACCTCTGCGAGACTTGCTCAAGAGAGTCTATTACTGGAATTCAGATCTCGATGGTTTACTAGGAACGAGTGCCCTCGATGCTCTAGCAGTGAAATACATCCTCGCTCCGCCGGGGACCCGAAATCTCCCTGCCAATAGGTTCAATCTGATCCAAGAAGGACAAGTGACTGTCTTTGAGAACCCGCACGCCCTTCCTCGATGTTACTTGCGTGATGATTTTACAGTCGTCAACGATGCCCAGGCTCTCGAAACTATCGACAGTGCAGGCTTCGATTTCACTCGAGATCTTCTCCTTTCTCATGTGAGTGAAACCGGGATTTTGCAGACTCTGCCTTCGGGTCGAAATCCGGAAAGCCTGAGCCACAGCCGGGCAGAGATCGTGAGCCAGAGCGCATGTTCCGTCGTGATTTCGGTAAATGCAGCTGAGCCCGCCGTGCTGGTGCTTGGGGATCTCTACTTCCCGGGTTGGGAGGCAGATCTGGACAATCAGCCGGTGCCAATACACGCGGCCAATTACCTTTTTCGCGCAGTGGTCATACCCGCAGCCGGGATGCATACGGTTCAGTTCCGCTATTGGCCCAGGAGCTTTGTTCTCGGCGCCGAGATTAGCTTGCTGGGGGTCTGCGCGTGTGCCGCTCTGATCGCATTTGCCGGGATCGGAGGCCTGCGCTCGAAACAAAATCTCCACGTTCAGTAGGACCGTCTCGGAATGGCCGTTATGTCGGTTTTGGGGAAGGGTATGGGACCCGGAGTTATCTTGACGACAGACGTGAACAAGAAAAGGCACTGGAAATTCAGAGTGGGAGCATTAGCTCTGGTCGGCTGCATGGCTGTTCGGTTGTTCATCAGCTTGCAGAGTACTGCCCTGGCCACCGATGAGTTCGTACACATCCCGGCGGGATATGTTCACCTTACGATCCATCGATTTGATTTTAATCCGGAGCACCCGCCATTCATCAAAATGCTTTCCGCAATACCCCTGCTGATTTTGAAGCCTTCGCTGCCCGGAGATCCGCAAAACAAGAAAGACTGGCAGGACTGGTTCAAGTTTTGTACCGATTTCTTTTACTTTCCGGCCGCCAGGGAACGCCAGATCGTTACGTGGGCGCGTGTTCCGATGGTATTCGTGTCCTGCCTCCTGGGGTTACTTATTTTCGAGTGGACCAGTGCGCTCTTTAGTCCCTCCGCCGGTTTTTTTTCACTTCTGCTCTACACGATGGAGCCGAATATCCTGGCGCTTTCGCGTTTCGTGTATACGGACGTGGGCGCAAGCCTGGTCTATTTTGCCTTCTTTTACCTGGCCTGGCGATGTTGGAAATCTCCCACCTTTGCGAACCTCTTACTCCTGAGCCTGATCGCCTGCATCTCCCCCCTGGTAAAGCACTCGATGATTGTGATTTTTCCGATGTGGATGGTGTTCCTGCCCATCATGGTCTTTGCCAAAAGGCTCAGGGTCGGATCATGCATGATCCATGTTGCTCTCAGCCTGCTCCTGTTTCTGTTTTTGCTGAACCTCGGTTATGGATTTCGCACCCACGCGTTTGATTCGCATGATCTGCAGGTAGTGTCCGGGTGGTTCGGGCTACACACCGACAAGCTTGCCATCAACAAGTACCTGGACCGTTACAGCATCCTCCCAATCCCCCCTGATTGGATCCGTGGAGTGGATCTGGTCATGACTCATAACAGCCTGGGACATTATGCGTACCTGTTCGGCAGGTTCTCCAGCATGGGTTGGTGGTATTACTTTCCTCTCGCGTTTCTGGTCAAGGTTCCGGTACCCATCATTCTGATCACGGCTATTTCTCGTGGCTGGCTATCTGCCGTGTGGTTATTCAGGCGAAGCGCGGATGCGCTGTTCCTGTTGCTGCCAGTACTGCTTTATGGCGGCCTCGCAATGACCAGCAACATCAACATTGGAATACGGCACATCCTGCCCATATTTCCGTTTCTTTTTGTTTCAGCCGGGGGATTATGGCACGCCCTTCACGCAAAAGCACGTTGGTTGCGCTGGGCCGTCGTGGCATTAGGCGCATGGACGGTAGTCTGCTCACTTGCGATCCATTATGATCCTCTTGAGTATTTCAACGAACTGGCAGGCGGCCCGAAGAACGGATGGCGCTATCTGGGGGAGTCGAACATCGATGCGGGTCAAAACATGATGCGGCTGGCCGACTACATCAGGGAAACAAAGCCGGAGCACATCTACATGTATTTGATCGGAGTCGACTTCAATCTCCTGAGAGATGCAAATTTCAGCTTGTTCTCCCCCACGAACCTGACGGACGATTTCAGATCGGACTTTCCCTATAACTTTAGTGAGGATTATGGAGCCCTCAAACCCGGTGTCTATGCGATAAGCGTATGTCGGATGCTGGATCCGTATATGTACAGCCCCGCCTATAGCAAATCGGACCTGGATCGCGCACTTACGCTCCAGCGCTTCCTCAATATCGAGCCGACCAAGAGAATTGGAAACGTCATCTGGATCTACGACCTCACCGCGGAAGAAATTGCCCGTTCGAACCTCTCGCAGCTCGAGTTCTACTATTTTATCGGAGTCAAGCACGTGCAGCCCTGACGGCCGCTTGCATCTTGAACTGCGTAGAGGCTCAGGCGAGCCTGCGAAGGACGGCCGGAGTCATGAGCCAGAGCAGCGTGCCCCGCGGCGGCGCGAGCGTCTCGATTTCGATAGCGCAAGCTCCTCCCTTTTTGAGGTCCAAGGGACAGTCGGAAGATCCCCAGGCGACCTCACTCGCGATTTGTCCCAGCGAGGGTTGATGGCCTACGAGCATGATGCCGTCAGCTCCGTCATGTTTGCGGATTTCTTTGTACAGGTCGGAGCGGTTCCCGGATGGCGCGAGCGCGGGAATCAGTTTCAACGAGGGCTTCCCATCGAAAGCCTCGATTAGGATCCCGGCGGTCTGCTGGGCTCGGATAAGCGGGCTGCTGAGCACAACATTGGGGACAGCCTCCACCGCGCGCAGGCCAGCGGCGGCCTTCTTCATCTTTTCGATCCCCTCCTGGGTGAGTTCCCTGTCCTCGTCCGCGCGTCCTGCAGCGCCCTGTGCCGCGATCGCATGTCTGACAATATAAAGGATCATCGTAATTTTCTCCCACGAGAGTTTTGTAGCATTCGGATCGCCTGCCGGCAAGTCCCGTAAACAATACAAAACCGCCAAGACCCCAAGACTCCAAGACGCTAAGAGTCTTAATCCTTGATTTCCTGGCGTCTTAGAGTCTTTGAGTCTTAGAGGTAAATGTTGGTTGCGGCTATGCACGCCTCGTGCAAGCAGCAGTTCACAAAACCGCGCGAGTCAGGTAACATCAGCGTGATACGCTGGAACGCACTTTATGACTGACTCGACCCATACTTTGCTGGCCGTCATTGATATCGGGGCAAGTTCCATCCGCATGGATGTCGCCGAGGTGTCGCCCGAAGGCAAGCTGCACCTCCTCGATTCGCTCAAGAAGGGGGTGCAACTCGGAAAGGACACATTTACGGAAGGCTTTGTCAGCGAAGAATCGATCCGGGCCACCTGCGAGGCGTTGCGCGACTTCAAAAAGATCATGGACACCTATGGCGTAGTTCGGTATAGAGCGGTTGCCACGAGTGCCGTCCGCGAAGCTTCCAACAGCGACAACTTCCTCGATCGCGTGCTCATGAGCACGGGTTTGGACATTGATGTGATCGATGGATCGGAAGAGAACCGGCTCACTTACTCTGCGGTGTTGGAATCCCTGCGAGGAGGCCCCGATTTGAGCCATGGGCAGACTATTCTGGTGGAAGCGGGCGGCGGGAGCGCGGATGTGACGATGTTGAACAACGGTGAACTGCTGCACTCGGGGACATTCCCGCTTGGATCGATCCGATTACGCGCCGGTGTCGGAACCGCGGCTACATCCCACGCGCAGAAGATAAGGCTGTTAAAGGCCCAGATTGCAAACGTCGTGACCAGCATCCGGCGCACCTTGCCGATTCAAGAAGCGGCGAACTACGTTGCCGTCGGAGGCGACGTGCGGCTGGCGGCGCGCATCGTCATGGGGGTGAACCGCGAACAAGGCGCCCTGGTGCTGCCGCGCGATCGGTTCGTGGAATTCGTGGATTCGGTCTCGAAACTGACCATGGATCAGTTGGTGAGGAAATACTCGCTTTCCTATCTGGATGCGGAAACGCTGGTGCCGGCTTTGCTTACTTACCTGGCACTGCTGGT
>JBEKYG010000148.1:0-12592 GCA_049511215.1 Acidobacteriota bacterium
AGCCTCCTCACGAACTTGCCGGTTTTGTCCCACAGCTCGACGTCTCGCGGAAAATCGCCCGCGGGGACGACGTATGAGAACGGGTGCTTGATGCGCGTGACCACCAGCCAGCTGCCGTCCCTCGAAACGTCGGCACCCGCGTAGATCGCAGGTTTCCCGAACGCCGTTTTCTTGCCGGTGAGGTCGACCCACGCGAGCTGGCTTGTGAAGTAATACTCGTAAAGCGATTCGTCATACGGATTCTTGAGCAGATCTTCGTAAGTTGCGGACGGAGCGACGCGGCCGGCGTTCTCCTGGATCGTCGGCCCGGTCGGCACTGCCGGGTCTTTGGGTTCAGGACCGCGACCTTCCGGAATCAGCCGGCACAGAAAACCGGACGAGTCGTCCAGCCAGCCGCAGCCGCCGCCCAGACCGTTGATGCCGCCGGTGAGAACCGGCTTGACTTGCGCCGTGGCAACATCGGCAAGGTAGAGCTGGATGCTGTTGGATGTGGTGATTGTGATCGCGATTTTCTTGCCGTCGGGCGAAAAGCTCGCGCCATAAGTCCCGCCGGGCGGCAGTGCCAGATTCCGCTCGGCTCCCGATGCGACATCCTTGAGCGTGAGACTCGTTGGGCCGTTCAGTACGCGCATGCCGTTCGTGCGCGGGTTGATTCGATAGCCGGCCAGCCGGTAGAACGGTGCCGAGACTTCCGCGATCGTCGGCATGCTGCGCCGATGCGAAAGCAACATTACCGTGCGATCCGGTGACAACGACACGCCAGGCAGCGGTTCAGCATCCATAATGTCGGAGATGATCTTCGGCGGAGTCAAATAACCCGCCGGCGCGGGCGCCTGGGCAGTCCCAGTAAAACGCAGCCCGAACATCCAAACTGCAAAGCTTAAAATCAGAAATGTCTTGCGCATATGCCCCCCTCAGGAAAGCGAAATTTTATATAGCCGCCTTTATAACACCAGAACTCCTATCGTGCCCCTTGAAAAACAAGGAAAATTCACGTGATAAGAACGTGGTTGCGAATTATTCAGGACGACATACTATTCAGTTCACAAATAGGTGGACGTGCGACCCAAAAATGAGGAGCCGGACGGAGGTCATGTTTGCTTTGGGTGGCGATCATCGGGATCGGAATCGGGGTTGCCGACGCAATCGCCGTCGCTATCGGCTTTTGCAGACCCACACAACCGATTGCGGCTGCGATTGCGACCCCGATTCCGATCCCGATCCCGATGGTTGCCTCCCAGACGGAGCATAGCCTTTTCATCCGCTGCCATGTGCATCCCGGCGCATGGGCCACTGTCCCCAAGCTCGCAAGCGATTTCCGTCCTGCGCGCGGCTTTGCCGGGGTCGTGTGGCAAAAAGACTGCCGCATTGGCGCCGCTCTCGATATAATGCCTGGGACCTCGTGCGCGTGAAGGCTCCGGAGCGGGCATGCCGGCGACAGAAGAATGTGAAAGCAAGAAAGCAAACGGGAAATCAGAGACCATGAAATTTGCCATCATTGACTGCAACGAATATGCGATGAAGCCCGATCAGGGTCGGGGACGCGGTTTTATACAGGCGTTGACCGGATGGAATGAGGGGACAGACTACGATTTTATCCGTTATGACGACATCGCTGGCCTGAAAGCCGAGGCCATGCGATGTCGAGGTTTGATCCTGTCTGGATCGAAATTTGACTTCGCCCTTCCTGACGATTGCTTCGATGGCAACAGCTATCAAAAAATGATCCCGGTATTTCAGTTGATCCGCGATTTCCAGGGTCCGGTTCTGGGTATATGTTTCGGACATCAATTGATCGCGCTTGGAGATGAATTCGATCCCGATAAGACCGAGTTCGGCCTGCTCCGGATTCGAAATATGAAGATTCCGCGAGACCGGCACCGGGTCGTGCAGGTTCAGATGAACTCTCCTCTTCGATTCATGAATCCAAGGAACCTCTGGTCGCAGTTCAATCACAGGCAGGAAGTCCTGTTGAACGACGATCTCTTGAAATACTACGAAATCGTTGCCGGATCGGACCAATGTCCGGTGGAAATCATGCAACATAGATCCAGAGATTGGTTTGGAGTCCAATTCCATCCTGAAATCGGGAAAGATACCCAGGAGGGGGAGATACGCCGCCATCAGGCCGCGATCAGAGATGGTCAGGCAGTGCTGCGGGAGTTCGTGCGCTATGCTCTGCGCTAGGGGCAAGACCTGAAGCACACCCCTGCATTTAGAATCTCTAAGTCGTGGAGTCTTAAAGATAGATCCTGATTTTCAAATTAACCACAAAGACGTTAAGACTCAAAGACTCGATGAATTATTTCGGAGTCATGGACAGAAAAAGTGATCGTCAGAACTTGCATCGCGGATCGAAAGTGCACAGCCAGAAGAGCAACATCCTAATCGCATCGGATTGGGCTCCGATCCGTGCTTTTGATCCGATCATCCAACGCGATCCTGAATCGGTTTATGGTGACATGTTGCCCGTGCTTCGCGGCGCTGATCTCAGGGTCGTGAACTGCGAGTGTGCTCTTACCTCATCCCCAAAGCCGGTCTGGAAAAGCGGATCGACATTTAAGGGAAAGCCGGAGCATGTCAAAGGGCTGGCCGTGGTTCCCTTTGAGGTCGCCTGTCTGGCCAATAATCATGTTCTCGACTATGGGATTCCCGGATTCCGGGAGAGCTTGAATATCCTCCGTCAAAATGGCATCAAGACTGTAGGCGCCGGCCTGACAGAGGAAGAGGCGCACCAACCGCTCGAGCTCACGCTCAACAAGACCAAGATCAGCATCATCAACATCAGCGAAGGGGAGGACTTGACCGCCGCACACAGTGGACCGGGCGTGTGCGGGTGGGACCTGGCCAGGATCCTGGCGCTAATCCGGCAACGCAAGAAAGACGGCAGGTGCGTCATTGTGATCGGGCACTGCGGGCTGGAGTATATCCCTTATCCCCCGCCGTATATCGTGGCTGCATTCCGAGCGCTGGTGGATGCCGGCGCCGCTTGTGTCATCGGACATCACCCGCACGTACCGCAGGGGATTGAGTGGCATCATGGCCGGCCGATAGCCTACAGTCTAGGCAATTTTGTCTTTTACCAGCTCACCGACCTGTACTACCGGAAAGTAGGATTTTGTATCAGCATCAAGCTTGAAGGCAGCGCGGTTGAGGGCATTGAGCTTCACCCCTACCACATTGCGGAAACAGGGTTGCGCAAGCTCGGCGCGGGGGAAGAGAAGCGGTTCCATCAGAAGATTGCGCAGATCTCGAGGCCTTTCCGTCTCATTGGCGGAGCCGAGAAAGCCTGGCAGGCTTACCTGGCGTATTACGGCATGCCTGGATTTGCCGCCGAGGTCCTCGGCATCCTGGAAAAGATGAAGTCAGAGCCTCAAAAAGGCGCCGCCATGTTCCGCAATCGGATCACGACCCTGCAACATGCCGAACTCTGGCGTGACTTCATGACGCGCATCATGGGAGGGGAGAAGTTCCCTTACTCCGGGAAAGCCTACCGTGTGGTTCAGGAATGGTTTACCAAGAAGAATGCATGGAGCGCGGACTAAAGATTACGTCTCGGAAATTACACAAATACTTGAGAGTAAATGAAATATAGAAACTTTCCGAAGGGGCCAAGGGTCAAAGGTGTGAAGGGCTAAAAACTGGTTTTTCCCTTGGCCCCTTTGTTCCTTGGCCCGTCGACCCCTAACCCAACTTCCGAATTCGGCGGAGCAGAATCCTTTGTTCATGATGATTTACGCTTCTTTTCAGTCACTATGATCAGGCTGCCGGTGTCCAGGTCTTCACCGGCGCCATGACGTCCATAGGTACCCCGATTCCGTCGGGAGCACCACAGTGACCACCTGATGGGTACTCAATTCGTCGCGCAGCGTGCCCCAGGACGTGTGGATATTCTGGTCCAGAAAATATTGTTCGATGACCGCCAGCAGGTGGTACGCCAGCACGCAGAGAAAAATGTGTGTTTGGGTCCGATGCTTGAGCTGATGGAATATAGGCCTCTCCATCAGCGGGCTCTTCATATCCCGGAAGGCATCTTCCACCCGCGTCAGGAGGATATAGCTGCGCCAGATCTGGTCCGCCGTCAGATCCTGACGATCTGTCTTCAGAACGTAGGTGCCATCCAGCTTCCTCGCCCTGGCCTTCTTGTCTGAATCCTCACACCAGCTGAGCCTCTTGCCTTCGGCATCCAACTCGATCGCGTAATAGCGCGCCACGCGCGGGTAACGCTCCTTCAACCGGCCTACCGCCTGATGAATCTTGTCGGCTCGCTTCAGACGCCCCTTCTCGATCCTTCGCTTCAGTCTCTCGATATCTTGGAGAAGCCTCCCTTCCTGTTTTTCGCGGATTGCCCGGTCCTTCTCCTGACGTCCATCGCTGCGGCAGAGAATGATGGCCTCATCCCCTTTCCGCTCGCGCTTGATCTCGACCTTCGTCTTCTTCTGAAAAGGATTGCGCGGCGAGGGCTTCCGAATCACCTCCTCCCAGCCTTCATCCTTTTCCAACTCATCCAACCACTCGCTCCTTTCCGGTTGCCGCCCGGCGACGATGTAGTGGTACTCCCGGTTGCGTATCTCCGCGAGATTTTCCTTGTAGGCCATCCCGCGATCTACAATCACGGTTGATCCGGCTTTCTTGCCGGTGCGCTTCTCGAGCACATCGAGCATGTGGCCAACGGTGCCACGATCCTGCACGTTGCCGTCGAATACCTCGTGCGCTTTGGGAAAACCATCCCGATCCAGGACCAAGCCCACAACCACCTGCTTGCAGTCGGATCGCTTATCCCGCGAATAACCCAGTTTCGCCTGCGGGTTTCCCTTGGCCTGACCCTCAAAATAGGTCGACGTCAGATCGTACAAATAGATCGTGTCCTCCAGATTGAACAACGTCTTCTCCTGCTCGGCCAACTCCCGCTCGATCCGTTCCCGATTCGGATGCAGCACATCCAGATTCCGGTAGAGATAGTCTTCATTCAATTCCGAGAAGTCAGTCCCCAGGATGTCTCCAATGGCCGTGCGACGCACCCAGTCCGACATGGCAAGCTCGGAACTCGGCTCGATCAGACGGTTCAAGGTCATGACCTCACTCAACGTGCAGGCCTGATCGCTCAATCCCGCGCGGCTCAGAATCTGGTCCAGTCCCAGCCGCTCCCACATCTGGTGCCCCACATGCACTGGCCCCGCTGCCCGCGCTGATTCGACCTCCACCCGGTCTGTGTCCACCTTTACCAGAGCGCCAACAACAGGAGCAGAGCCTCGGCGCTTGCTCCTACCCCGCCGAGCCGATTCCAGCAACGCATCGAACTTTGCATCGGAAGCATCCAGCGGCATCTGGCCCCGGAGTGCCGATTCCAACCGGTGGGCGAGAGCTATCCATTCCTCAACCGGGGCAGGAGCGAGATTGCCGAGGGAACAAATGGAGCGCTGACGCGGGCCATTGGGCGTGTGGACAGATTCTACAAGGAGATAGTTAGTGTAGCTTTTACCTTTGTACTTTCGGGTACTTTTGCGGATATACATTTACCACTATTGATATCATTGCACATGCCACATGTCAAGAATATTATTCACTAATTTAGTCACTACTATGGGGGATCAAGCATCCGCCCATTGAAAATAAACGACTTGAGGATGGAGTCCCCCCGAAAATGCCGAAAAACGCTCCGCCGAATTCGGAAGTTGGGCTAAAGTCCGCGAGCGAAGCGGGCTAGATTCTGTATCGTTTGCAGGCTGAGTCGATGATCACCTGGATCAGGCTGCGGTAATCTTCCATCTCTCCTTCCGGCGACCCGTGGTAGAGAGTGTATATCTGAGGTGCCCAGCTCTTATGGGGTTTGAGGCCGGGAATGCCATTGACTTCGATGATCCTCAGCTTCCCGGCAGCATCCGCTTTGATGTCGATCCGAATATGATCCAGGCAGTTCATGGCTTCGGCGGCCCGGTCGGCAATATCCTTGGCTTCGGCGGCCCGCCGGCTTTCGAGGCTGATACGGGTTAGTCCGACACCCCGCAGATCGCTGCGAAGAATTTTGTGTTTCGAGTAGTGCCTTTGCGCGACGGTGACCAATCCCGGCAGGCATTCCCGGCTCTTCCCATTGCCCAGCACCAGGACAGTATATTCATCGCCGGGAAGATAATCCTCGACCAGGGCCGATTCGTCAAATTCACGCTCAATATATGCGACTCGCCGCCTGAGTTCCTCGTCGGAGTAGACCACGCTTTCATCTGAAATGCCGACCGAGCGGGACTCACAGATCGGCTTGACGAAGGCAGGATAGGCGATCATCGAAAGATCATCTCCGCTGTGCACGAGGTGGTGGGCCGGAACCGGCACTCCATTCCGGGCCAGGATGGCGTGGGTTTGAAACTTGTCGATCATGTCCTTCATCGCCTGGCTGTTCGAACCGATATACGGAATGCCTCTTATGTCCAGCACGTCTGCCACCCAGACCCCGCTCTGATTCCTTCCGATGAATTTTTCGTTGGGGGATATGTGATACAAGGCACTCCAGATGATGTCGAAATCGCGCTGGTCGAGGACCTTGAAAAAATCAGCCTCGGCTTCGACATAGGCGATACGGGCCGTGTGTCCCGAGGCCTCCGCGGCCTCGCCGACACATTTCGTTACAGCCAGGTCACCCCATCCCTGGGCATCACCGCCAGGTCCGGTCAGAAGAAGTACTCTCATGCTGTCTCTCCGCGAAGCGAGCTTTTGAATTTGCGTGTTTTCAGCATGCTGTGCCCGACGACTCTAGCAACCAGGCAAGGCAATGGTGAAGTCTGCAAGCCTTTTCGGGATCGGGATCGCTATCGACTCTTGAGACCGACAACGGTGGTAGTTCGCGGTCAAAAACCGATAGCGATAGCGATCCCGATTCCGATCCCGGTGGCCAAGTGCATTCAGAAGTTTCTTCATCGCAAAGCGGGCGCCGCCAGCAAGATCTCCTGTGCTGTCCACCCCCGATTTTGCCTGAGCCCTGTGCAACCGTGAAACACCGAATCAGGTTTTTTCAGGTGTTCGTGGTTCCCGGCTTCGGCTGAGGCCGCCAGGCTGTGCCGCGAATTCATGGCCACACGATCGAGCCGGTCTGTGGAGTGTGGATAGTCCAAACGAGCTGCAATTTTTATGATCGGGTCTCGGCTCCGAGGGGTGGCTCAGCTTCCGATATGGGGATGTTATGTCAACTTTGCCCCGTCTGCCGCAGCTGCCGACCACAAAGGACATTTTACTTCAATCCCACGTTGCCGCAACTGGAGTTTTGACACACTTCTTCCAGCAAGCGGCAGCGGATTCCTCCCCCTGCTCAGGGAGTTGAGAACTGCGTGTTTTGATTGCTCCAGATCGGGAATCCGGAGAACCTTTCTCGTGCAACGAACGTTTGATCTCTTCTGCTGTTTCGCCATACCTGGCGGCCTCCTTCGCCGCCGGTTCAGTATGCGAGATCAAATACTAAATTGGCGCGGCGGGTCCCACTGACGCAAACGTCTCTTGACCGAAGTCCCGATCATTGCGGTGTCGTCGCCTAGACAAGGCCACAGCCGGCTGCGGAAGAGAGGCCTTTCTAACCGTGGCGGCTCGGTTGAGCGCCTTCAGATGCCCTCTCTGTCTGCCCGTCCATCGAATGTTAGAATGAGTCGCCTATCCTTCGCATGATCTCTTGACCGCCCCTCGAAACCTGGATTACATTGAAGCATCAATAAACGAGGCATTGATAAACGATGAGAAATCGAACTTCCCTCAGCTCCGAGTTGCTGCCAGGTACGCTCGAAATGCTTATCCTCAAGACGCTGACGCGCGGACCGGCTCACGGCTATGCGATTGCGCGGCACCTGGAACGCATCTCCGGCGATGTGCTGCGGGTCGGCGAGAGCTCGCTTTATCCGGCGTTGCAGCGCCTGCTTATCAATGACTGGGTCCAGGCAGCGTGGGGCGAGTCGGAGCTCAAGCGCCGCGCGCGTATCTACCGTATCACGTCGGCCGGACGAAAGCGGCTCGCTCAGGAAGCCCAAGGCTTCGAGCGTATTACTGGCGCGATCGCAGCCGTGTTGCAGGAGGTCTGACCATGTGGACACGTCTCTTCAAGAAGCTGCAGTTTCTTTTCCGGCGCGGACGCTTCGACCGGGAGCTGGCTGAAGAGATGGAATTCCACCGCCAGATGCTCGAAGTTGAGAAAACCCAGCAGGGCCTTGCCCGCGAAGCCGCCGCCGTGAGCGCCCGGCGGCAACTCGGCAACACGACGCTCGCCTGCGATTACTCGAGGGATGTCTGGATCATCGCCTGGCTCGACACGCTCGCCGGCGACGTGCGCTACGCCTTGCGCACGATCGCGGCCAATAAGAGCTTCAGCACTCTCGCAATTCTGTCGCTCGCGCTTGGCATCGGGGCGAATACGGCAATCTTTACGCTGGTTGGCGCCGTGATGCTCAAGAGCCTGCCGGTAGCCAGCCCCAAGGAGCTCTATCGCCTTGGGAACGTCGAAAACTGCTGCGTGACTGGTGGACTCCAAGATAGCTGGGCCCTGTACTCCTACACGCTGTACCAGCAGTTCCGCGATCACACGCCGGAGTTCAGCCAGATGGCGGCCTTCCAGGCGGGTTTGGGGAACTTCAGCGTGCGACGCAACGGCGCGAGCGGCCCTGCCATGCCGTACCTTGGCGAGTTCGTCTCGGGCAATTACTTCTCGATGTTTGGTCTCGGCGCCTTCGCCGGGCGCGTGATCACGCCGGAGGACGACAAGCCGACCGCTGCGCTGGTAACCGTAATGAGCTATCGAACTTGGCAGGAGCACTTCGGGCTCGACCCTTCGGTGATCGGCGCCACGTTCACCATCAACACGGTGCCCTACACTGTGGCGGGCATCGCGCCGCCAGGTTTCTTCGGGGACGAGTTGCGCCCCGATCCACCGGACTTTTGGATGCCCTTGGCCACTGAGCCCGCCATCGATGGGAAGGAGGGTCTCCTGAATCATTCTGACACGCACTGGCTCTATATCATCGGGCGCTTGAGATCCGGCGCGGAGCCGGCCAGCGTCCAGTCCGAGGTCACGGCTCAACTGCAGCACTGGCTCAGCATCCAGCCAGACCTCACGGCTACCGACCGTTCGAAACTCGGCAAGCAGCAGATTGGCCTCGCGCCCGCTGGCGGAGGCGTGCAGAACCTGCAGACTGAGACGGCCGCGGGCCTTCGCCTGCTGATGATTATCTCCGGCCTGGTGCTGTTGATCGCCTGCGCCAACATCGCTAGTTTGTTGCTGGCGCGCGGCGCCGCCACGCGCTCCGAGACGGCCATTCGGGTGGCGCTGGGCGCCCCCCGGGCGAGGCTCATCCGCCGGATCATCACCGAAAGCGTCCTGCTTGCGATCATCGGGGGCTTGGCCGGACTCTTCGTAGCTTTTGCCGGTGCGCGCACCATCCTGCTCGTCGCCTTCCGCGGGGCGCATTACGTGCCCATCAGTCCAGCACCATCGCTCGCGGTGCTTGGGTTCGCTTTCCTGCTCTCGCTCGTCACAGGCATTGTGTTCGGCGCGGCGCCCGCCTGGATCACTTCGCACTCGGATCCAGCCGAGGCCCTGCGCGGCGTCAGCCGCTCCACGCGGGACCGCTCCTCGCTGCCACGACAATCTCTCGTCGTGCTGCAGGTTGCCCTCAGCGCCATTCTGTTGATCGGGGCCGGCTTGCTCACACGCACTCTTCGCAACTTGGAAAACCAGCGCTTCGGTTTCGAAACTCAGGGCCGCCTGATTGTGAGGGTGAATCCCGCTCTCGCAGGATACAAACCCGAGAAGCTCTATGGACTTTACCAGCAACTCGAGCAGCGCCTTCCGCAAATCCCCGGGGTCATCAGCGCCGCCTGGTCCCTCTACAGCCCGATGCGAGGCGATAACTGGTCCGTCGGCATTCACATCGAAGCCCACCCGCCCGATGAGCGCATCACCGCTTCGGTTGATCGTGTCAGCCCGCGTTACTTCGAGACCCTCGGTACCCGCCTGCTGCGGGGCCGCGTGATTGGCGACGAGGACACGCCCACCTCGCGCCAGGTGGCCGTAATCAACGAAACTTTCGCCCGCAAGTACTTCCCCAGCGAAGACCCCCTGGGCAAGCACTTCGGCATGGCAGACGCAAGTCACAGCCGGGATTACGAGATCGTGGGCATTGTGGAGGATGCGAAATACCAGGATGCGCGCAAGCCCGCCTATGCCACGTTTTTCCTGCCGTTCCTGCAAGCGACGACAGATCCCAAGCTGGCCTGGCTGGTCTACACCCAGTACATGGGCGACATCGAGCTGCATGTCGCCGGCAATCCGGATGCCCTGGAGCAGACCGTGCGGCGGACGCTCGCCGGCATTGACCCCGACCTTACGGTGCTGGACATGATGAGCATGAACGAGCAACTCGCCCGCAATTTCAATCAGGACCGGCTGATTGGGCGGCTCACCGAGCTCTTCGGCTTGCTCGCGCTTGTGCTCGCCTGCGTCGGACTTTACGGCGTCACCGCATATTTGGTGGCCCGCCGTACTAATGAAATCGGAATCCGCATGGCGCTCGGCGCGGACCGCGCGAGCGTCCTAAGGCTGGTGTTGCGCGGGGCCCTCGTGCAACTCGGTTTGGGTCTCGCGGTCGGCATTCCGGTGGCGCTCGCCGTCGGCCGCCTGCTCGCCAGCCAGCTCTACGGCGTCAAGAGCCATGATCCGGCTAATGTGATCTTGGCTGCCGCGCTTCTCGCAGCCTGCGCGCTAGTGGCGGGATTTATCCCTGCTCGTCGCGCGGCTTCGAAGGATCCCATGCAGGCGCTGCGGACGGAATGATCCACAGGTTTCAGGTGCGAGAGACACTGCAAGGAGGATTGTCGAGTACTGACGCGCGCCAGGGTGCGAGTTGTCGCGCGCCGTCTCGTCTTTGATGTGTGTCGTGATTTAAACCGGGAACTGGCACGATCCGAGGAAACGGTATTGCTCTGTCTCCCAGAACCTTTGAGTCTGTTAGAACAGATCCTGAGTAACGCAGCAGGTTTAGAAAGGCCCTTCAGCATAGCTTCTTTGCCGCATTCTTGTCCCGAAGTCCCGTTCGAGGAAATGTGCCCACGATGCCGTCGCGCGACGGCCTTACATCCTCGAACGCCGTGTCTGGATCGCGATCCCACTTGTCCGGTTTGCCGACTACACATCCAAGTGGCTCTGGTGATCAATGAACGGCGGCATCCACCATCATGGAGCGGTTTTTCGAACTGATTCAGATTGCTCATGAGATAGATCAAGACCTGTGAAGTGCAAGTTCCTATTTGGCTTCATCTGTAGATACTTCCTCTTGCCCGCTTCGGGCAGGGAGCGAGCATTCCAGGGTTGACTATTTGAAAGTACAGACCACTTCTTGATTTTTGTGTTGCTACCGTCACATAGTGCCTTGTTCAATGAAAGCAAGTTGATTGAACGATAGTTCTTCGTAAGGCCCGCTTTGATGGCATCGCATTGTGGAACAGCGATCCCGCTGCTCTTAATTCAGTCTGGAGAAATAGGAGGGAGTCATGCAGGATGATTACGACGGTTGGGAAATCGTGAAAGAGCTGGCCAGTGGTGGGCAGGGCAGAGTTTATGTTGCCCTTAGTCCCGACCACGTTGAAACTCGACGCAAATCGACTAGACAAATTCTCGATGCCGTACGCGCATATTCTTGCAGGAAACAGTCCCATGGAGATGTCGGGTCTGCGGCTTGGGCTTTTATAGGTCGTTCGCAGAGGATCGGTTCTTGATGGTTCCTGTCAAGAGTGGATCAAGTGGCATGCAAGGGATCGACGCCCTACTGAATGGAGAAAGGTCTCATCGATCTCTCCTTACAACCAGAGTATTCAGCTGCGGTATCTGTGGGAACATTCAGCTGTTTCATTACGCCGATGGTGACCGGCCTCAAGGGTGGGCACCTCCTCCTCCGGAGAAATGAGGCACTCTGAACGCATTGGGTGGTCCGAAAACCGATCTTGGGATCGAGTTCGGACTCAAGCGCCATGTGGGGACATGCGCGATGCCATTGATGGGGTGCCCGAGAGAAGACGCAAAAACGCATACGTTCGTGCGGCCACCTGCGGCAGTCATCCGGCTTCTACGCTGATCGGGTTAAGTAATCCCACTTGGCCGAGTAACGGGCTTACCGTAGAAGTGAAATCCGCGAAACTCCCGCGAAGTCCCGTTCGGGTCCACGACGGATTACGCGCCATCCAACCCAATCTGGTCGTTCACAGCGTGACGGAATTTTTGTTTGCAGCCCAGGTAGCGTTCCGTCGTTTATACCGAGACGTGGCCCAAGAAAAACTGGATCTGTTCCAGTTCGCCACCTGCAAGATGGCACAAACGTGCGCAGCTGCGACGCAAATCGTGGGGAGCCACAAGCGCGGCGGGTTTTTCAACCAGTTCGAAAAACATCAATCGACTAACTTTCACGGATACATCGGGCAACTCCGCCGCGCGTCCTGTTTTTTACAATCATTTGTCCGTGGAAACGTTGAAAGATATAATTTCGTGGGACCGGCTTATTAACCCGGATTATTCATGAGTATGCGGCCAAAATGCAATTTTGGACGCGGATAAACGTCACGGACTGACGCG
>JBEKYG010000149.1:0-8962 GCA_049511215.1 Acidobacteriota bacterium
TAGGTCACCACATCATTATTCGCGTCAGGCACCCGAGGAAACCAGGTAAACAGACCGGACTTCGCGTAGGTTGTAAGAACAGTGCGGTTGCGCAAGATCTCGTCCCTGAACCGTGTGCCCTCATAGTTTCCGAAAATGAAGGTGCGATTGCCAATCACCGGGCCGCCCCCGGAAATGCCGAAAACATTCTGATTGTTCTTTGGCGTATTGCCATTGACCGCGTTGCTGAAGAAGTCGTTGGCATTGAGGATCGCGTTGCGGAAATAATCGTAGGCGCTTCCCGTCCAGCGATTACCGCCTGTTCGGGTCGCGAGCACGACCTGAGCCCCGGCATTGCGTCCGTATTCGGCTTTTTCTCCTGCGGTGATCACGCGGAACTGCGCGACGGTATCCATGTTGATTGCAGCCAGCGAAAGTCCGAAGCTGGGGGCCACCGGATCGTTCACATCGGTGCCGTCCAAAGTCAGGTTATTGCTCCCCTGGCGCGTTCCGTTGACTCGAGAAGATCCTTCATTGCCTCCCTGCGTCTCGATACCGGGTTGAAAAACTCCAAGGGTAATCGGGATGAGACTCAACTGTGGTAGGAGATCTAATTCTCCCCGCGAGAAGATGCGTGAAAGCTGAGACTCCGGAATCGTGATCAGCTCAGCGGCACTTTTTGTTTGCGGGCCGCTGGCTGCGGCGCCCGCTGCAGCGTTGGTTTGCAGATTCAATTCGAAATCCAGGGTCTGCTTGATGCCCAGGATAACGTTGTTGTAGACTAGGGTCCGGTATGCTTTTGCTTCGATGGTTAAGGTAAACTCCCCAGGCGGGAGAGAGGGAAAAATAAAAAGTCCGTCCGCATCAGTCAAGACCTCCAAGCGCACCCGATTCTCCGGGTAGGACACGGTGACTTTGGCACTGGGAACGCCGGCCCGGGACTCATCTCGGACAACGCCCTTCAGCCGTGAAGAGGTTACCTGGGCACCGGCCTCCGTCCAAAGAGCCACCCATCCCAAAATGATCAGCAATCCAACTCTGAATCTGCAAGCCACAGGCATCTCCTAAATTTGCGTGAGCTAAAAGGGAATCCCTCGTCCTTCAATCCTCAACGACCAACTACGAGTCAAGGGATTATTGTTACATATGCGCCGGCATTTTTCTCCCCCGAAAATTAAGGAGGGGTCTCTGAAGAAAATATACTTGTTCCAAGTAATATGGTCAGTCGTATATACTTCCAACGCCTTGTGCCGGGATGAAATGGACCAGTTGGGGAGGATCTCCAGCTGTCCGTTCGAGGAGAGACATTTCCGCACGAAGGCTGGCTTCAGGAGGAAGTTGCATGTCCGTAAATTACACCGCGCGTTTGCAAACCTTGTTCATTATCTGCATGATCATCTTGGGATTGCCGTCGGAGTTCCTGGCCCAAAATCGTGTGATCGCCAGGGTCGAGCCAAACAAGAACAAGATCAATAATACCGCGGAAATCTATGATCCTGCCAGCATGGTCTTTTCCCCGGCAGCGGGCCCGATGTTCGCGGCGCGCGTGGGGCACACGGAAACCAGACTGCTCAATGGCAAGGTGCTCATCACCGGTGGTGCCGACGACATCGACTATCTTAACACGGCC
Organism: Acidobacteriota bacterium; assembly: GCA_049511215.1. Lineage (GTDB taxonomy): Bacteria > Acidobacteriota > UBA6911 > UBA6911 > UBA6911 > JAFNAG01. The sequence goes on from JBEKYG010000149.1 coordinate 1,610, forward strand.
GAGATCTACGATCCTTCGACGAAGACCTTCAGCGAGACGACCAAGGTCGATCCAACGACGTTAGAAACTGTTGAATCGACACTGAATTCCACGCGCACCGGCCACACGGCAACCTTGTTGAATAACGGCATGGTCCTCATCGTCGGTGGGTACAACGGCACTTACCTCAACACGGCGGAACTCTTCAATCCTACGACCGGAGTCTTTACCCAGCTCTCGAATAACCTGACAGAAGCTCGGGCTTATCATACGGCTACTCTGCAACCGGATGGCCAAGTCCTGATTACCGGCGGCTATAACGGTGCCTATCTGAAAACAATAGAGTTATTTAATCCTCAACTGCGCCAGTTCATAGAGATTGGCGCCACCACCAACGACACTCGCGCGCACCATACCGCCACCTTGATGTCCACAGGTGAAATTCTGATCGCCGGCGGATTCAATGGGGACTATCTGAACACTGCGGTCGTCTATACCCCTTCGAGCCAGTCCTCCCGGGCCCTGTCCACAACCATGGCGTCGGTACGCTCTGAGCATGTTGCGGGGCTGCTGCAGGATGGCAAAGTGCTGATCGCCGGCGGCACCAACGGCAGCCCGCTCGCCACGGCTGAGACCTATGATCCCTCCACGTCTTCGTTTGCGGCCACCGCGGGTCCGATGACCACCGCACGGGATGGGCTTACCGCGACTGTGTTGGCAAGTGGAAAGGTGCTACTTGCCGGTGGAACCAATGGTACCCAGGTCGCCACTGCGGATATCTATGATCCCGCTAGCAGGACGTTCAGTGCGAACCCCAGCTCTATGGCTTTTGCGCGGCAAGATCATACCGCCACCCTTCTGGCTAACGGCACCGTGTTGCTTGCCGGCGGTCAGAATGCAAAGCTACTGGCGTTTGACGTTAACACAGACACAACCGACGACCTCTCCCCGAACATCGTATTTTCCAGTGACTCGACCCGGGGCTTCGTATCGTTTACAGGATCCGGCACGGTGCTTGTTTTTTCTCCTGCGACCGGCGCGGTTCTGAAAACCATCGATACCGGAGGAAAGCCAGACTATATCACTCCCCTGGCCGACGGCCACACATTGGCGGTAGTCTCCGTCCTCGACAATAGGATCTTTCTGATTGATATGAACACCATGCAGCTCATATCAACTCTTACCTTCTCAGGCGCTCAATTCGGATTTGGCAGCATCGTGACCATTTCTCATAGTGGTAGCCTGGGATACATCTCTTCAACGGGGACTGGTGAGGTCATCAAGTTCAGCTTGCCGGACGGGAAGGAACTCGGACGTCTCACCGGCCTGCAAGGGCCTGCCCAGATTACGCTTACGCCCGATGATGCCACATTGATTGTGGTCGATGTCAATACGGAACAATTGGTATTTGCAGATGCTTCTGCCATGAAGCAGAAATATACTCTGAATGCCAAAGATACCGATGCGGCATCCGACTTCGGCATATTCAATAACGTGGTCCTCTCTTCAGATGGCTCCTCGGGAATCATCGCCAGCCGAGGTCTGAACACCGACAGTCAATACACGGTGTTCATCTTCACGGTTTCTACGGGAGCAGTTCTGGCGACAGAAGTAATGTCAAATGCGCCTGGTTTTACGGCGCTGACACCGGACAATCAGCATTGGGTGATTTTGGCGGCGGACAGCCTTTTCTACGTCCCGGTGGCAGATCCGGCTTCCAGCTTGGAGCTTTCGGGACAGGGGGAGCCGCTAACGTCTTCGAACCTCATTTTTTCGCCGGATTCCAAATACGCCTACTACGCCTCATCAACCTCCGATCTCTTTATCCAACAGGACCTGGCTTCAGTGGCGGTGGTTGGAGAACTGAACGTTGGGGACGATCCCAACCTGCTTGTGGACCAGACCTCGAGCGTGGCCGTGACGCCGGACGGCAAGACGTTTGCGGCACTGAATTTCGTGACCAATAACATTGCGCTCATTGTCCCCGAGACGGTTTTGAACAGTGCCAAATTCGACAGCGGAAATGGCACATTCACCAGCCTCTCCCTGGTTAACGTGTCCGCGGCGGCGGCCAATATCAAGATCACTGCTATGTCGGACTTCGGCAGTGCGCTTACTGATACCAATGTCGTTAACCCGGTAACTATCACTCTGCCTCCGAACGGACAGATATCTACCACGGTTGACCAATTGTTCAATTTCACCTTCACCACGACCGCCGAGGAGACTGGATGGTTATCGATCGAGAGCGACCAACCTGGCCTGGTAGGCTACGTCACTATTGGCAGGTTAAGGGCGACTTTTCTCGGCTCCTTTATCGACAAGGCCAACGGCACGCCGCTATTCAGCACGTCGATGTTCGATTGGATCATTCCCGAAGTTTCCAGAGCGACCACGGTGGCTGAACAACTGGCCGGGGATACCACAGAGTTTAATTTCGTAAATCGTAATTTCAACACGGCAACCTACGACGTTTCCCGCATTATTAAAGACGGGTCCGTGGTGGAGAAGCGCACAGCTATCTCCATTAGCAACGGCTCCCGCACGTCCCAGACTTTTGCCGCCGCTTTCACACAACCCCAATTGGGCATGGTGCTGATCGCCGGAGGTGAGGATTCGACGGGAGCCCTCAGTTCGGCGGAGTACTATAGTCCCGATGGACTCAACTTCACCGCGACCACGGGCGTATTGGAGGAAGCCGTCAAGTCTTACATGGCAGTGCTGCTATCCAATGGCAAGGTGATGCTAGCCGGTGGGAGGGATAGCGGTAATAACATCCTGAGTAATGCTGAGATTTATGATCCCGTGAGCGGCACATTCGCGCTGACCACAGGAGCAATGAATACAGCCCGATACAGGGGCACGGCAACTCTGCTCTCGGATGGCCGGGTGCTGATCGCCGGCGGCCTGACAGCCACAGCGACGAGCAACACCGCTGAGACCTATGATTCGACGAGTGGGACCTTTACCCTGGGAGCGGGTGTGATGACCTCGCCACGCAGTGATCACACGGCCACTCTGCTCAATAATGGGAAAGTCCTGATCGTCGGAGGCTCTGATGGCAACGGGGTCCTCAACACGGCGGAACTCTATGATCCCAAGACCGGAACGTTCACGCCGACGGGATCGATGGCGACCAGTCGAGCTTTTCACACGGCCACTCTGTTAGCGAGCGGCCAGGTGCTGATTGCAGGCGGGTATAACGGCGCCTATACGGCTACGGGCGAGATTTATGACCCTTCGACCGGCATTTTTACCGCTACCTCCAATAACCTGGTGCACGCGCGCGCTTATCATACCGCGACCGTTCTGGCCGATGGCCGGGTACTGATCGCCGGCGGGGCGGATGCAACCGGGGTTCTCGCCACGGTCGAACTGTTCGATCCTTCAATTGCGTTCTTTATGCCATCAATCGGCGCGCTGAATACGGCTCGTAAAACTCACAGCGCAATTCTATTGGCGAATGGCCAAGTGCTGATTTTCGGCGGTACGGACGGCACCAACTCCTTGAGTTCTGCGGAACTTTATGATCCGCTGGTCGATGGTTTTACGACCTCCACGAATTCGATGACCGCTGCCCGCAACAATTTTACGGCTATCCTGCTGGCGGGTGGCATCGAAGGGTATGTCAGGGTCCAATCTCAGCCGGGATTGACGTTCTCAGAGTTCTATGGTGGCGCTAATTCACTTGGAGCGCTAAACGGCATCGATATGTCGAAGTACAGCGGCGTAACCAGGCTGTTCTCGCCTCAATTCGCAACGGTTTCCGGGTTTAAGACTATCCTGAACGTGATCAATGGGAATGCGAATACCGCCGTAGTAACCATCATTCTCCACAATGCTGATGGATCCATGATCAGTCAGCCTGTTTCCTTCACCCTCGAGTCCGGCGCACAATTGAAGGATGATCTGATCACGGTTTTCAATAACGATCCCGCGGTAAAGGAAACTGTCGGCTGGTTAGAGGTCGATGCTACCGTCGACGAGGTGGTGGGTACTATCTCCTTCACGGATACCGATGATGTGTTTCTGACGAGCTTCGAGCTTCAAGGAACCCCGCTGACCGATTTCGTTTTCCCCTTGGCTGCTCAAAATGACAGCTTCCTAACGGGAATAGCCTTTCTTAATCCCAACGTTGACACTGCGGCGATCGAGCTCGAACTCTGGACGCCGGACGGGACTCTTTTGAGATCCGACACGGTAACTCTGCCACCCAACACCCGCACGGCTGCATTTCTGAATCAGTTTTTCCCGAGCCTCAGCAGTGTGATGATTGCGAATGTCAGGGTTCATTCGGACAAGCCGATCTTCGGATTTGCCTTACTGTATGATTCTGGTGTGCACTTCCTTGAGGCGATACCGCCTATCCCATTTCCGCCCATCAAGTGACAAAGCGGGATCGGTGTCCAATTCGGGCCCGCCGCAATTTCCGCCTTCCTATTCGTATTATTCGCGGCTGCTTTGGGTTTGCAGTGTCTGAGTCGCTTTGGGACCTTTTCGGTGCTTGAAGTGGCGGCGAGCATTTGTTAGAAAGCAGCTTTGCAAGAGGTCCAGCCATGACAGCGGTAAAAGGGGAACCTACGCGGCGAGAACTTCTGCATGCAGGACTTGCCACCATCCTTGCGATCCCAGCGGCATTCGGCTGCCTGCCTGCCTTCGGCACGACAGGATCAGCGACACTTAAAATCATAGATCACCTCAGCCCACTGAACCAGCGCCGCCCTCTGCGGCCGCACACTCTTTACATCGTGCTCCACACGACAGAAGGAGCAGAAGCGGGTTCGCTTGATAAAGTGTGGCGTCGGGGCGAGACTCACTATTTCGTGGCCCCCGACGGCAGGGTGCTCCGCATTATTGATCGCGCCAAGATCGCCACTCATGCAGGCAGAAGCATGTGGGAAGGGCATTGTAACATCGATGATTATGCTATCGGCATTGAGGTCGTAGGCTATCATGATCAGGATATTACCGAGGCCCAATACCCGGCGCTGCGCACATTGCTGAGCCAGCTCAAAAGCATTTACAGTATTGGCGACAAACGCGTGCTCACGCATTCAATGGTCGCCTATGGGTGTCCGAACTTTTTTCATCCTAACAATCATAGGGGGCGCAAGCGATGCGGCATGATCTTCGCACGACCTGATGTCAGGCTGAAACTGGGGTTGGCTGCCAAACCCGAGCACGACGTGGATGTTGAAACCGGACGATTGGTCGTCGGCGACACCGGGCTCTACCAATTTCTTTATGACCGCGGGTCGGCCGCGGTGGTTGCCGGTACCCACAGGCGCGTGCAAGTACCCGCTGTCCAGGTTCCGGCTGAATCCAACATTATTACCAAGAACTGGACGCCGTGGAACATCGCGCGCGAACGATACGACCAGCCTGATACCATCTATGCTTTCCCCGACGGCAAGCGGCTGAGAGGCGACCAGATCCAGGATTGGAACAAGATCCCCGAAGGCACGCGCGTTCAGGTGGCCGAAAACGAAAACGAACAACCCATGGTAGGCTTCCTGGAGATTGGAAAGGATGGAGATACCACTCGAGCGTTGGCCGGCGATGCTTTTGACAGAGAGACAACCATTTATTTTTTCCCAAATGGGCTGATCCGGACGGGGCGTGATCTCAAGAGCGACAAGACGACGCGAGTGCTCTTGGACCGGCCGCCACAAGGCACACGAGTGCTTTTGGGCTACATTTACGGTGGATTTGTGAGGTCTCGCAGGCCGCCGTCCAGCATTGCCGGCATCAAGTGGAACTATCCTTCGACGATCTACCGCTTCCCGGACGGGCGCATTGCCAGTGGTGACGAGATCGACGACTCGGCGATCCCTGTACGAACTCTCATCTTCTATCAACACTGACAAGATACTGATGAACGAAGGACTATGTCACTCGTCATTCGCCATGCAGAGTAACGATACCCTCCAACTCCCTATCCTGTTTGAGTCTGGTTTTTGCGCTGCTCTTGTTTTCTCTGCGTTTTCGGCGCCTTCCGTTGTTATATTGTTCATGGCAGCCCCAATCAGGCATAAGCATTCCGCCGCTGGTATGATTTTGTAACGCGCTCTCCACTCGAGGAGGATGACTAGATGACGAAGCTCGAAAGCATGTCGATTGAGGACCTGACGATCAGCACCATTCGGACACTGGCGCTGGATGCCATCCAAAAGGCCGACTCGGGCCATCCAGGCGCCCCGATGGGGCTGGCCCCGCTGGCGTACATCCTCTGGCGGCGCTTCCTCCGCTTCAATCCCGGAAATCCCGATTGGTTCAATCGAGACCGTTTCGTCCTTTCTTGCGGCCATGCCTCGATGTTGCTCTACGCCATGCTGTATCTGACCGGATATGAGCTTGGGCTCGAAGACATCAAGAGTTTCCGCCAGTGGGGGAGCAAGACCCCCGGCCATCCCGAACATGGTCTGACTCCGGGGGTCGAGGCAACCACCGGACCCCTGGGGCAGGGACTGATGAACTCCGTCGGGATGGCAATGGCCGAAGCACATCTGGCGGCCACCTTCAACCGGCCGGGCCATGAGATCGTCGATCACCGCACTTATGCTTTTTGCAGTGACGGAGATTTGATGGAAGGTGCCTCGAACGAGGCCGCGTCAATCGCAGGTCATCTCGGCCTGGGGAAGCTGATCTGGATCTACGACAACAACCACATCAGCCTTGAAGGGCCGACCCAGCTCTCCTATTCCGATGATGTTGGGCGGCGCTTCGAGGGCTACCATTGGCACGTCCAGGAACTCGGGGACGCGGCGAATGATACCGAAACCCTGTCCGAAGCGATCAAACGCGCCCAGGAGGAAAAGGAGCAGCCTTCGATCATCATCGTGCGAACGCACATCGGCTATGGATCCCCGCACAAGCAGGATACCTACGAAGCGCACGGCTCTCCCCTCGGAAAAGAAGAGGTTAAGCTCACCAAGAAGTTTTACGGGTGGCCCGAAGACGCAGAATTTCTGGTGCCGGACCGGGCGCTGCAACACATGCGAGAAGCGGTGAGCCGCGGACACCAATGGGAGGAGGATTGGCAAAAGCGGTTTGCCGGCTACAAAGCGGCATTTCCGGATCTCGCGCGCGGATTCGAGGAAGCGCTGCAAGCCGATCTCCCTCCCGGATGGGACCATGATGTGCCCGTTTTCAAAACATCCGAAGGACCCATGGCAACACGTTCAGCCTCGAACAAAGTCGTAAACGCCTTCTCGAACAAGCTGCCATGGTTGATCGGCGGCAGCGGCGATCTGGCTCCCTCCACCAAGACGCTGATGAAGGGCACTTCCTATTTCGAGAAGGGGGCGTACGCCAACCGCAACATTGCCTGGGGCGTGCGCGAGCACATGATGTGCGCCGCCACCTCCGGTCTCG
>JBEKYG010000150.1:0-8949 GCA_049511215.1 Acidobacteriota bacterium
AGCCACCGAGAACGGCCCTGCACCTGAACCCGGCACTGTGGAGAGTGGCATGGTGTTCAGCGTGATCGTGAATATCGTGTCAGCGCGTGCCACACCTGCCACCACGGAAAGCACAATCAGCAAAGCGAATAATTTAAATAAAAGTCCGGCTTTCATGTTTTCGTCTCCTTATCGGTTTCTGACCCTGCCTGCACTTACTTGCTTGCCAGTATCTCCTGTAGCTTTGCGTCGAAAGCTGCAAAGGGCTGCGCTCCTACGATTATGTAGCCGTCGACTCCATCGGCGGTCGTTTTACCGACGAGGAATGATGGCGTGCCGCTCATGCGCAACGATGCCGCTTTCTGGATGTCCTTCTGAATATCGGCCTTGTGCTTGCTGCTCTCCAGGCAGGATCCGAATTCGGACATATTCAGATGGAAGCCTTGCGCATAACTTAATAGGTCCGCCTGCTTGAGCTTGCTGGCGGTGCGGAAGAGCGCGTCCCGCATTGTCCAGAACTCGCCTTGGTCGCCCGCGCAGAGTACCGCTTCGGCCGCTTGCAGCGCATTGGAATGTATATCCAATGGCAGATTTAGGCTAATGAAGCGGAGTTTGCCGGTGTCTATGTACTTCTTGCGGATCTCGCCGAATGTCGCGGTTTCAAATTGCCGACAAAACGGGCACTGGTAGTCGGTGAACTCAACCATTGTGAGAGGCGCATCTTTGCTTCCAAGTATGTAGCCGCCATCCATTTTCAAGCTGCCCTTGGCTGCAGGGAGCGGCTCCGGTGCGGCGGCACGAGCTTGGTTCTGCAGCAGGTTCTCCAGCAAATGGTGAATTTGCCTGAGTTCGTCCAATATGGCGTCAGCCTGTTGTCGCGTGATCGGAACGTCCTTATTGGCTTCTTGGGCTTTGGCCGGAAAACTCACCGTCAGAACAAAGAGCGCCATTCCCGCTAAGTACAGCGTTGCCTTTGCTACGTACGATGTAAATGTGTGTTTGGTTTTCATGTTTCGTTATCTCGTTCCCGATCCGGCTAGTACCCGCGTGCTGTAGGTTATCGTCGCCTTGGTAGGATCTGTAAACTGCAAAGATACTGACACGCTAGCTCCAGGGGCTAAACCTGCCGCGCTGGCAATAATGTATGTGCTACCCAGCGGGGCCGCGCAACTCGTCGCTCCCGACGTGTTGTAGAGGCTCGCATTGCTGCTCAGACTGTCCAGCACAAGCGAAATGGGACCGTTGATCGTGGAACTGCTGGTGTTCTTCAGCGTTACCGTCTGGTAGAACCGCTGCGTCCCGAAATTGAACACATAGCCTGAGCGTGTTACTGAAACCGACCTGCTGACATCGGTAGCGCAGGCGGGGGTCAGCGTCACAGTCGTTGTCGCCTCGGCGTTTGATTTGGGGCCTTCCACATTCCCAACCAAGTCCGTGGCGATGCTGTAGAAGGCGTAGGAGTGCTCCACTTCGCCCGTGAAGGTCGCGGACGTTGCGGCCGTGTTTGTTTGAAAGGCGGAAAACGGGCCCCCACTATCGGAGACATAGATCGTGAAGCCCTGAGTGCCGGCTCCCACATCCGTTCCCGTCCACTGGACTGTGAAGCTCGTCGTTGTTTCGGTTGCGGGCAGAGCGATCACATGGCTAGACGGCCGAGCATTATCGAGGGTGTTGACCCAGACCGGGGTATTTATAGGCGCGTTCACATCAAAGACGACCGTCGCCTGGTTTTGAATCTGCGTGCCTGTGGCAAGGCCTTGCTTCGGCATGACAGTAAAGAAGACGCTTCCTTCTCCTCCTGGAGGAAGAAAGCCTGCCGCTGGATCGGCGGGGGGGTTGCCCGTAATCGGATCCAGAGATTGCAGGTTCCACGTGACCAAGCCGCTACTTTGATCTAAATGAGCATCCACCTGTACCAGCAGATTGGTGGTTGGACGCATATCGAAAATGGTTGAAAAAGCTCCCGGGCCCAGTGTGGGGGTAGTCAACTGGCTTCCGAAACCGATCGGGCCGAGGTTGAAGGTTGTCAGATCTTCGTTGGTAACGTCTAGTTGGTCAGTGATGCTCACCTTTGCCGCTGGAGCCGTGGCATCAAGCTCGTTACTAAACCGGATCGCGTAGCGGAGTGGCGCTGCACCTGCAATATATTGCGGCAAACCAACGCCCAATGAGCCGGCTTTATCGTTGGGATCACCAGCAAATAAGATTTCGATAGGAGGTCCGACCGGATTGCAGGTGTTGACTCCGGAGACGATGCAATCTCCTCCGCATTTGATATAGAGCCACGCTCCGCTACCTATTGTAGGATCGCACTGCCAGCAGCCGTCCGGAGGCCTGTCAGCATCACCGCCGCATGGAGCCTCCGGCCTGTCACCGGTCCAAACCCAACCACCCATGCCCCCATTCAGTGTAGTGTCCCACTCCCAGTGGCCATGGCAGGTTCCATAAGAACACTGAGGCGGGGGAGGGGGAGGCCCTGCGCAACAGAGGCAGGCCGTGTTTTGGGCGTTTGCGTAATAAGTATCACTAATGATTGGAAAGCTGCCTACGACAAATGCATACGATTGGGCAAAGAAATTACAGGCTTGAATCACGGCCGGCGGATCGCCCAAAAGTTCTGCTTTCATGCAGACCGCCTCCAGTTCTAGCTTGAATGAATCATCACAAGCCTTTTTGTGACCGCTATAGGTGTTCAACGGATCTTGCGGATCTACCGCCCAGCAACTTGAATAGCAGTAGTCGTGATTATCACATGCACCGTTGGCGTAATTTGAAAAAGCTGTGTACGTTCCGCATGCGGGATTATTCTCATGTAGTGCGGGATTATTCTGTTGACAACTGCTCGCAGCCGCAGCAGCAGCGGGATTTGTAAGTTTGAGAATGTTGATTGCAGTAGTTAAGAGTCCCGGGTTGTACGGCCCGCAGCCATTTGTCGACTTCGGCACAACTTGACAGCATGTTGAGGGGGGCGCCGATGATACAAGGGATATCGGGGATGGGCAACTTGGGGCGGAGCAAGACTGGCCCTTCGAGACTCCCCCAAACAGGAGCACGCCGAAAACGCAGATAGCGATTGTACGCACGCGCACTTTATACCAACAGTGTGCGCAAACCAAGTCGTGCGAGGGTTGAACACCGCCTAAGGTTAGTCTTAGCTTCACGTTCATTTTCCCTCCTTCCATACGGATACTTGGAATATCTGATGAGCATATGCCCGATCATTCGGCGCTGTGAGACGGATCGGTATTGACACCGACGCTCCAGCTGGGGGAGAAACATCAAAGGCAAGATATTCCAGTCCATTCATGACCCCTGTTGCGCTTGGCGCCTTTCCCGGCGCGTCCCAAGTGATGTAGCTCGGAAACGAAACCCAGATTCGTGTTGTTTGCGCGTCAACATTTCCACGGTTACCAGAGACGATGCAGTATATCTCAGTAACTCCTCCACGAAGCGTGCTCCATCCCGCAAAGTCCACCCAAACGTCGGCTTTGCCACTTTGAGCAACGGTAAATCCATTATGAAGGGTCGCGGATGTGCCGTCGGGACTTGTCACTACAACATCACGCAATCCGGGCGCAGATCCAGTAAGGTCGAAAGCAGCCGTAATTGTTCTTCCTTCAGTGCCCACGTTCGAGACACTTGCGACGAGGTCTGGGACGCCGTTTGCAGTGAGCGTTACTACGGCGCCGGCATGAAATCCCGTGCCGAAGATCTGCGGGCTCACCGTTCCAGTGTTCCCTCCGGATGAAGGAATTAGCGAGGAAATCGACAATGTTTGGCTGGCCCCCAGCGGAAACTTCGTGACAAAGGCGTCTCCGCCATGACAGCCACTAGTCCGGCCTCCGCAATTGCTCGGCAGTGGATTGGGGTTGAGCACCGGTTGGAATGCAAATGGAGTGACAGGGAAGGTCGGGGACTCGGTGTACCCGGTGACGTATGCATCTCCGGCCGGGTCGACCGCAATGGCGTTGGCTACGTCGTTCCCAGCGCCACCCAAGTAGCTGGAATAGAGCAGGCTGGACCCCGTTGCGTTCAGCTTGGTCAGAAAGACATCCGTTGAGCCAGCATTGGCGCCCTGAAACGCATCCGGCGTTACGGGAAAGTTTGCCGCAGTGGTCCCCGTGATATAGGCATCGCCGAGAGAATCAAGACCTATGGCGTTCCCCGTGGAATTACCGGAAGTCGTTGCGTTTCGTAGGTAAGTTGAATAGACCAGAGCACTGCCTCCAGGGCTCAACTTCGCGACGAATGCGCTGCTGGCATAACCCGGCGGTCCGGCTGTTTGGAAGGCGCCCAGCGTGACGGGGAGATCACCGTAGTAGTTAGCTCCCGCCACGTAAGCGTTACCGGTGGCATCTACCGCAATTCCATTTGCGCTGTCTTCGCCGATTCCGCCGAGATACGTCGAATATATCAGGGATGAAACACCCGATGACGCCAGGGGGTCCAGTTTGGCGATAAATGCGTCATGACAACTGGGCGCAGGACATGGACTGTATTCACACCGTACATAACAGCTGTTGTCGCCCTTATGAGCGGTTTGAAAAGCTCCTGCGGTGACAGGGAAGCCATCCGTAGTAGATCCGGCCACGTAAAGTTTTCCAAACGAATCCACAGTAACGCCTTTGGCATAGGCCCCTTGGGCCCCGCCGGTTCCCGAAATGCCGAGGTAAGTCGAGTACAACAACGAGGATGCGCCCGAAGCCGTTGTGTCGATCACCGTGACGAATGCAGCCGATCCAACCCCCGGATAAGACGTCTGATAGGCGTTTGATGTCGTCGGCACTGTGCCGCTCACGCTACCCGCAATGAATGCTCGACCGCCTGAATCCACCGCGAGTGCAGAAGGATTGGCCGCGCTGGCCCCGAAGCATGTGGAGTACGTTAGCTTGTCGCCTGTCGAATTCAGGACTGCTAGAAACAGGTCCTGGTTACAGTGGTGGCTGGTGTCAGTTGGGTAATAGGCGCTTGAGGTCGTCGGGAAAGTCGGCCCCGCGCCCCCTCCGGTCACGTAAACACTTCCTGCGGAATCCACGGCAACAGCCGAAATGGAAGGACCCAAATAGGTTGAGTAGACCAGTGCCGAGCCAGTGGCGTTTAGCTTAGTCACGAATCCACCGCTGCCGCTGACCTGAAAAGCCCCCGTCGTTATTGGAAAGTCCGTGGAAGCCGTGTAACCGGCGACATACGCGTTGCCGGAGGCATCCACGGCAATGCCTGCGGCGTATTCGCCGAGCATGTAGCCGAAGTAAGTATTAAAAACGTTCCACGCGTAGTCTCCTGCGCTGCCTCCAAGAAATGTGGAATAGAGCAACGTCGGGTCCACCACAAGCGCGTACTCTGGTTTGTACGAATCAACTTGGAAACCGTACGAAGTCGAGGTCCGCAAGTTGAAGCGACCGCTCACGGTCTCCCGTTTTCCGGCGATTTCCTGATAGATCACCGGGCTCGTCTCCCGCAGTTTGCCAAAAGCGGTATCGACCTCTAGGGAGCCATCACCAGCGATGTTCAACTTCTCGATGCCCCGGTATGCGATCTCCACCTTACCCAAATCCGCGCCCGGCTGAATGATGAGTTCCTGCTCTAAATCGAGGCCTTTGCCGTATATTCGAAGGTCAACACCAGGCCAGATGTCGCGATAGACAACCTCCGAGTAGCCATGTACGTTGGCACGCCACTTGGCGGGATCGCTGCTCTGGAAGTAGTTGTAGGTGCCCTGGCGCGGTTCCTTGGCCTCAACCTTCGAGCAGCAACTGCCCTTGACGAAATCTTCGGTGAACACAAGCCTGCCGACAGTCCGCGATGGAGGTTTAGCAAGATCGAGTGCAATTGACGGAGAGATCGGAGCAAGCGCGTTCACGAGCGCGCCACTCTCGGACATAACTCCTACCTTCTCACTTTCTTGCAGCCGGGTCGCGTCGAAAACAAGGCCGTCGGTCGTCAACCACGCCGTTTGCTCTCCGATTTTCACTTGGTAACGCACTCTTGAATCGAACTGCCCCAGATTCTCGATGAAAATCGCTGTCGAAGGAGCGGCCTTCTTCAGTTGAGCAAGAGAAGGGTGAACGCTTTCCAGCGGTGAGATGAGGGACGCTTTCGACTCCGGACTGATGCCGGAGCGAGGATCGAGCGGCGAGGTGGGCGGTGCGATTTGAGGCGCACTCGATTGTGAATTTTCCGGCGACTGCGCCATCCCAATGTTGCTTACGAGAATTCCTACCGCCAGGCAAACGACCAGCGGCGCTATGACACGATTAGTAGCGAGAGTCATCTTAACATTCCTCCGCTTGGAAATGGACTACCCGGATCTGCCAGTGCTTTGAAATGAACCTTATCACACCTGCAGCTGTTACACAGCAGAATTATTAGTGGTCATAGAAACATTCCCTGGCTTCCCGGTCCATGGGAACGATCGCATTTGAAATCGCAAAATCTACTAGATCGTGACATAGCAAACAGGTTGCATTTTGAGATTCCCGCGACATTTGGTTAGGATGATCGACTGTTGGAAAAAAGGTAGGCAGTGGTTGGTGCATCTCTTTTGCGGATCGCGCTCCAACCACCGCCCTCTAAACAGCTTCCGTCATTCTACACAGCCTTTTGAAATCTGTCGAGCAGCTCTGTGCACGAAATCGGGATGCCCATCCCAAGAAAATCTCCGTCCCGAGTTTTGCGTCTTCTGCGATCAAGCAGCGCTGGACGCTGAAGGTCTGCTTCAGCTGTGAGAACGGGGTAAGACTACATCGATTTGAATCATTGCCCCGAGATAATCGTCGGGGACCCTCACAAAATGGGGCTTGCGCTCGATTTTCGGTGCAGTTTTATCGTTGTGAGGAGTTTTTACAGTGGCATCGATTCTGGAACCAAGCCGCTATCACTTTCCGGTTGTAGAATCCAGTCAGGACGGCTCGCATCTGTGATATAGCGAGGCCGGAAGTTGCTGTGGTCTGAAAATTACGAACCTGAGAACCCAAGAGGCCAGAAGAGAGCACGCCTAGGCGCGGGCATAGATCGAATACGCCGGTCATCCTTCCTATCTGTTCGTCGGTCTTCAGTCCAGAAACGGTCTGTGGGAAGTGGTAGCTCCACATGGTGGTTTTGCAGCGACACCGAAAACTAAGATGCCCTGGATAACTTGGGCAAGATCTTAAAAGCCGGGGTTATAGGCAGACCCGGCAGCCCGCCTGCATTGTAAGCGAACCTTCCCGAAACCTTTTCGCGAACCTTCCCGAAACCTCTCACGAACCTTTCGCGAACCTATCGGAAACAGTGACCCGTGACCAGTGACCCGTGATTAAAAGACTACGCCTCGCAAAACGAGGCGGCGGGTCACCTGGCCTTGGTTCCGGTTTTGCCAAGCCAGTCTGTGAGCAGCTCCGAAACCAGAGCTGAGAATTCCCGGCTCCGATCCTGTTCGATAAGGGCAATCTTGACGCGTTTGTACAGATCCCTTGGGAGATAAGCGGTTACTTGTTCGAATTCCGGATTGGAGCGTTTCCCAGGCGCGCGGCCTCGAGCCTGTGGTGGCGTTGGTTTCTTATCGGCAGCCTTTGCGACCTTACCCTTTTTGCCTTTTTTCACTCTAGCGCCTCCCTTCCAACCCGCTGATAGTCTCTCCATGCGTCTTGCGCGTCCGGGGAATCACCCCAATGTGATCATCATGGGCTAAGTATAGCGCGTAAATGCAATCCGGGTACGCACATATATGAATATCCGAGTCGTTTTTGGCTTTACCTGCCGTAGCGTATTAACTTATAATACGCTTGCAATTGAGGAAACGGAGGCAGGGATGGACACCCGGATGGAGATCATGGACAGCATGGCAGAGGAAGAGTGGCTCCGGCACGCTCTCTACTGCACCGGCGGCAGCCACTACATAGTGGATGAATACGATGCCACGGAATGCCAGCGCTGCCGCATGGATCTCTGCGACGATCACACGCTGACCCACAAAGGGAAAGGCTACTGTCCGGATTGCTACATGGCGATTGTCCCAGTCCTCGCCTGTCCAGTGTGTGGGTCCGTGGTTGAAGAGTACGACTACGACCCGAAGCGCAACCGCTGCCTCTGCCTGGATTGTTATGATCTCACGAAGGAAGGAGGGCGCTATGAGGCCCCGGCCAAAACCGGGACGTTTGGCTAGGACGAGTGATAAAGGAGGTGCCGCATGAAGTGGTAGCCGACTGAGAGGGGAAACGACTACAGGTGAATCAGGCAGGGGGCCGCAACACAGGGCCCCCGTTGCTATTTAGGCAGGAACGCGAACAGTCATGCAGATCGAACCGCTTACCACCGAGGCTCCGGACTTTGACCCAGAGACTCACGCCTACTCCGTGCGTGGCGTCCGGATTCCAAGTGTGACCACGATTATCTCAGAAGCCAGGTACATCGACACGCGGTTTTTTAACGAGGGCGCCAGAGACCTGGGCAGGAGGGTCCACGCAGCCTGTGAGGAGATCGACTGGGGAGAAAATCCCGAACTCACAAGCGACGTGGCTCCTTACGTGGCAGCCTACCGGCGCTTCTTGAGCGAACACCGGGTCCAGTGGCAGTACATCGAACGGCCCATGTATCACCCGGCCGATTTCTTTGCGGGGACGCCCGACCGGGTGGGGCTGGTCGATGGCGAGCCGGCGGTGGTCGACATCAAGCGGGGCGGCCTGTACTCGAGTTACGAGGTGCAGCTGGCCGCTTACGCCAGTTTGTTCAAGGACCCGTGCGGCTTCCGGCTGTTCGACCTGATGCTCAAGAACGTTCGGGCCGGAAGGTATCAACTGCTGGAGGTCCCGCGCGAGGACTTCCTAAATAACCTGAACGATTTCCGTGGCGCACTGATCGTGCTGCGGCGGAGGCAAAGAAAGGGGTTAGCTGCATGAGATCGATTTTGGAGGAACTCGAAGCCGACGAGTTCGGAGGTGAGGACCTCGAAGAAGCTGTCGCCGTTGAGGCGGTGCCGGTCGATCCGGAAAT
>JBEKYG010000151.1:0-8938 GCA_049511215.1 Acidobacteriota bacterium
GGCGCCTGCGGCGCGGCAAAAGCTCCTGCACGCCGACCAAGACCGAACGGTCCGCGTCAGTCCGCGTTTATCCGCGTCCAAAATTGCATTTTGGCCGCATACTCATGAATAATCCGGGCTAGCGAATGCATCAGGCAGAACCTTTATGGCAACGCGGCGGTTTAGGTAAATATCTTCGGCGAAAAGGGCCTCGCCCATGCCGCCTGCGCCGAGCTTTTCGATGATTCGGTAATGCGAGATGCTCTTGCCGATCATGGAGACTCCCATCATTGGTACTTCGCGCACTGTAATCAGAACGACCCGAAGTGGCTGTCGTTATAGTCGGCTGGCATGGGCCTGGGTAGCTGAATTTGCGGCACTTGCGCGAGTGAGTCGGATACCGAAGAATGGCACGTTCCCGAGAAACGGCATTCGCGTCAATAGCGCAGCTCAACAACCGCCGCCACATTCTAAACGGCCTCATCGGGCTGGATGACGTGTGAGCGGTTATTGACGCGAACGGGACTTCTGGACAATAACCATCTGGGGACGGTCAATATCCTGAGATCCCCAGTCAGTGGTCATAGCACGGCAGCAAAGTCAGAGGGCGGACGGTGGATTTGTCTGCCCCATGCAACCCTTCCCAGGTGTAGAATCCTGCCAGAACGGCTCACGGCTGTGATTTAAGGAGGCCGGGAAGCTAACATAAGCTCTCAAGTAAGAACCTGAGGACCCGGGAGGGCAGATGAGCGGATGCCTTGGCGCGGACATCGATCGAATACGCGGCTCGTCCTTCCTATTCGCCCTATCCGCTAGGGCAGTACTCCTGACGGTGGCTCCTCTCATGTTCCTTGGCCTTCTATCTGATGGTTACGCGCAAGCGCGGATTTCGGTGTACAACTCCCCGGAGCCTATCATCCTCGACGGGCTTTTAAAGGAGCCCTGCTGGCAGAAGGCCCAGGTGATTTCGGACTTCCGTCAGCGTGATCCGCACGAGGGAGAGCCTGCCACTGAGAAGACAGAGATACGAGTTGTTCTCTACCAAAAGACCCTGTACATCGGAGTTGTTGCTTGGGATTCAAATCCGGACCTTATCGTGGCCAAAGAGTTGCGGCGCGATGGCGCCGTTGAGTCGGACGACAGCATGACTATCGTTCTGGATACGTATCTCGATCATCGGAATGCCTTTTATTTTGCCTTCAACCCGCTCGGGGCCAGGAGGGATGGGCTTGTTGTCGATGAGGGCGCTGTAATCTCGGCTAAAGGCGGAACAAAGGTCGACCAACTGAACGCCGACTGGAATGGGATCTGGGATGTGAAGGCAGCCATCACAGACACGGGCTGGCAGGCTGAGGTGATGATTCCCTTGGATACGCTTCGTTCTAAGAGCAACCAGCAAGTTTGGGGAATCAACTTCCGCAGAATTATATGCCGGAAGCACGAAGAGGCGCTCTGGCAGGCCTGGCGCCGGAACCTCGGCATATTCAGAATCTCCGAAGCCGGCCAGCTGGATGGCCTGCCCAATTTCCAACACGCCCACCGCTATGAGGTCCATCCTTTCGTTTCCTTTGCCGATACCGAGACCCTGCCGGCGGGTGCTTCGCCGACCTCAGCCCTGGTGAACGAACATCCCCTGAAATTTGGTGCCGACGGCAAGATCAAGTTGTCTGAAAGCCTGACCGCCGATCTAACGGTCAATACGGATTTTGCACAGACCGAAGTGGATCAGGCGGTGCTGAACCTGAAGCGCTTTCCCGTCCTGTTCCCCGAAAAGAGAGACTTCTTCCTGGAGAACGCCGGCTTCTTCGATTTCGTTCAGCCCGCCGGTAACAAGGTTTTCTTCAGCCGGCGCATTGGCCTCTCTCCAAGCGGAGACCCCATACCGATTGATTTCGGGGGCAAGGTCACAGGCAAAATTGGCCGGTTTGATCTAGGGCTCCTGAACGTCCAAGCCCGCGAACAAGGGTCAGATCAGCCCGCCACCAACTTCACTACCATCAGACCCAAGTACGGCATTCTCAAGACGTCGTATGTGGGTGCCATTTTCACCAATGTCTACAACACGCGAGACGGAAGCCGCAACCAGGTTTTCGGACTCGATGAGGTAATGCGTTTCACAAACTTCTTTAAGCAGAACCTGTCTGTCTCCTCCTCTTTCGCTGTATCCTCAACTTCGGGCCGAAAGGGGGACAACGCTTCCGGCTATTTCGGCGTCGCGTATCCCAATGATTGGCTGGATGCGTACTTTAACTACGGCTTTGTCCAAAAGAATTTCAACCCTGAACTGGGATTCATGCAACGCGGTTCGGTAGAACAATACTCCGGCAGATGGCGCTTCCAGCCCCGGCCTCCAGCTCCCTGGAACAAGGTGATTCGCCAGCTTTACTTCAAGCCTCTTGACATGGATCTCTACAGGACGCTCCCCACTCACCAACTGGAATCGTTTAAGAATGAGATGCGGCCGCTCGGTGTGGACTTTCAGACCGGCGACAAAATGGAATTCAACATTCAACGCAACTTCGATCGGCTGGACCAGGATTTTAACGTCTTCAGGAACGTGGTAATTCCCAAGGGCAGGTACTGGTGGACCAATTACCAGCTTCAATGGAATACATCCGACAAACGGCGCTGGAACATTACCAAGGCAGGCTATCAGTGGGGACGTTATTACAATGGGAAAATGACAACGTTCAACATCGACGGCGCTGTCAGATTCACAAGCCACTTCAGCCTGGGCGGCGGCTATGCCACAAACCACGCGACCCAATTTCAGGGGGCATCCTTCACCACTCACGCCGTGACCTCGCGCATTGTGTATGCTTTGAGCAATCGCGTCAACCTTCAGGTCTTCACGCAATGGAACAATGAAAATAGGACTGTTGATGTCTACATTCGGTTGCACATCATTCCGAAGATAGGAAGCGACATATACGCGGTATTCAACCAACTCGTTGATACCAGCAGGCTGCGCCAGACCAATCTGGGGAGGGCCATACGCGGAAAGTTTGTGCCCGGATTTCTGTTTTGAGCGCCTCCTGATAACTTCGAGAGGCTTTCGAATCTGATATCAGCCCGGCACTTCACGAGCCCGGCACGAGTGAGACAATTGAGCGCAAGTTCTAGTGCAACGACGCTGTTTCCGCAGGAAGTCCTGTTGTACCCGCGGCAAATCGGCACCATCCCGCCATCCCTTTCCGGGTGAATCCTGCCAGAGTTGCTCGCGGCTGTGATTATGAGAGGCCCGGAAATTAACATAATCTTACAAGTACGAACCCGAAGACCCGGGAGCCAGACGAGCGGAGGCATTGGCGTGGACCTCGATCGGAAATGCGGCTCGTTCTTCCTACGGCGGCCGTTGGCCACTGTGCGCCAACGCACACTTCCCAGGTCGGGACTTCTGGACAATTAGCGGAAGCCTTGGCGTGGACCTCGAACGAACACGCGGCTTGTCCGTTTTATCTGCCCATGGTATGAGTTCAAAACACTCCGTTCTCTGCTTCGAGCTTCCAAATCTGTCCCTTCTGAGACACTGTCCGCGAATATACCAGAAACCGGCCGTCGGCTGATACGTCAAATACCCCGCTGGCGTCCACCCCTCCGAACTCGACGGTAGGATCGAAAGGCCGGTGCATGTTGGTTTCCGGCGAGATGCAATACAGTGAAACGCCCTGATGGCCCAGTCTCGCACTCAGCAGGACGTCACCCGTCAGTGGATCCCATCGGATCCACTTGCCATCGGCGCCATTCGTAACCAGGCGGGGAGGCTCGCTACCATCAGCAGGAACCACCCAGAGTTCGGATTTTTTCCTAGACGCCAGGTATGCGATCGTCCGGCTATCCGGCGACCATACAGGAGAGTCCGCGAGGGCGTCGTTGATGTTCAGCCACCTCGGCGATCCTATCATTTTGCCTTGCTCAATGCGAGCAACGCCAATTTTGGCATGTCCTTTCTCTTCCCTCACAAAGGTGATCTGGGACCCATCGGATGACCAGGAGGGATCCGTATCCATCGCGGGTCCATCTGTAAGTTGATTTGGCTGGCCACCGTGCGCCGCGATGGTCATGAGGTTGCGAGACTGGCCTTTGAGCCGGTAATAGGCGATCCAGTGTCCGTCCGGCGAGAATATCGGGTGAGATGCGGTACCCGGCTGATCTGTTAATTGGTAGGGGACGTTCGGGTGTTTGTCACTCTCCAGACTCATCATCCACAACATGAAGTAGGGACCGCTACGATTGGAGGGGAATACTACGCTACTCCCGTCCGGAGCCAGGGCTGCCATGTAATCCGGCTGGAGGTCCGATAAAACGGACACTTTGCCCATCGTCCGATCGAGAAGCGATGATTCATTGGAAATCTGTCCGGACCCATAAGACACCCGCTTGCCGTCCCGCGAAACGGCCGGATGAGTCTCCCGGCTCATCCCGGTGGTGATCCGTTCTGGCGTTCCCCCTCCGGCTGGAACTCGCCATATGGCGCCCCTACCCCCTCCAAACGAACTGTAATAGACGTAACGGCCGTCGGACGACCATGCGGGCTCCAACGCGGCGGATTCGTGAGTGAGCTGTTTCGAATGTCCTCCCGACCTCGGAATTGTCCAAAGGCCCTCGAAGCTGCCGTAGCAGATCAAGGTTCCATCGGGCGACCAGGCAGGATTGAGATGGTTCCAGATGCCATCGCTGTCTCCAGTCAGCATCTTTGCGTTCGAGGGCGCGTCCAGCGGCGCCAACCAGATCCTCGTGCGTCCGGAGGGAGACCTGCGGCAAAACGCGATCGACTGGCCGTCGGGTGCTCGGCATCAGGGACAACTAGGGTCGCACCGCCGCTGGGCGGTTCAATCTTCCAGATTGCCCTCGTGCCTTCACGATCTGAGGTGAATGCAATCGACCGCCCGTCCGGGAACCAGGCTGGACTGGTATCCGTTGCCCGATCATTCGTGAGACGGATGGGATTGCGCCCGCGAATATCGATCACATAAATCTCGGAATGTCCTGACTCCTCCGATGTATAGGCGATTTGTTCGCCATCAGGCGAAATCGCGGGCTCCGATTCGGAGGCCTCCGTCCTAGTCACCTGAAAAAGACCGTACATGGGCACAGGCCGGCTCCCGGCTCCGATCTGCCAGATCAACAGAAATACAATCGCCGCCGCGGCAAGGGTCGCGGCAATGGCTCCTATGATCAGTTTGCGCCTGCGCGGCGCGGGGCGAGATTCGACCGGCAGCATGCCATTGGATGGAGAACTCGAGCGGCGCATGTCAACCAGGATTTCTTTCACGGATTGATAACGATTCTCCGGATCTTTCTCCAGGCACTTGAGGATAATTTCTTCCAATCGAGGTGAAAGATCCGACCGCAGGCTTCCCGGAGCCGGCGGTGACTTGACGAGGATGTCGCTGATCAGCGCGGCCGAAATGCTCTGCGGGAAAGGGCGCCGACCGGTCGCCATTTCGTAGATCACATTGCCAAAGGCATAGATGTCCGTCCGGGAATCGACCGCGCCACCGCTCAGCTGCTCCGGAGCCATGTACGGAAGCGTGCCGGCAACTGCACAGGTTGAACTCTCCGTGGTTGCAGTTGCGATATCTGGATGAAGGAGTTTCGCGAGTCCAAAGTCGAGTATCTTGAAGCGTCCCTCTGGAGTAATAAGCAAGTTAGCCGGCTTTAGATCTCGATGCACGATTCCTTGCTCGTGTGCGGCTGCAAGACCTTCAGCCAACTGGATCCCCAGCCGCACGATGTCCCTCTCCGGAAGAGGGTTCGTCGCCAGTCTCTCGATAACGGTTTGCCCGGGGATATATTCCATTACCAGGAAATCGGAGCCGCTCTGAGTATCAAAGTCGAAAATGGTTTCGATATTAGGGTGGTTTAGTTTCGCGAGGGCGAGGGCCTCTTTGTGGAAACGCTTGCGGGAGGATTCGTCACCCATAGTTTCAGGCGGAAGGATTTTGATCGCCACGTCCCGCTGGAGATGCTCATCGCGTGCGCGGTAAACCTCTCCCATGCCGCCTGCGCCGACCTTCTCAAGGATTCGATAATGGCCGAGCGTGCTGCCGATCATGAAGAAGTCCTCCACAGACAATTCGAATACTGCAATCAGAACAACCTGGATTTGCTGCGATTATAGTCGACTCGGTTCGGTCCTGGTAACTGAATTCGCAGCACTTACGCGATTGAGTGGATCACCGGAGACTGGCACGCTCCCAAGAAACGGCGTTCGCGGACACATGGCGGCGGCCACTGGGCGGCGCCAGCGCACGTTTCCCATATCGGGACTTCGGGACAATTACGATTTGGGACAGCCAGTATCCTGATAATCCCTAGCGTGAGTTTCCGGGTTACGCGACTCCAATCGTGTCACGTCTGATCTGAGTGCCGCTCCCAGTGCGGGTTTTAACGTTTTAGCTTGATTTTTGAAGGTGCATGATGTAGTACCCAACCATGCACCTCGTCGCCAAGCAGGTGAAGGGTCACGAATACTTTTACCTGATAGAGAAACAACGTCGAGGCCATCGTGTCGTCACCGCTCGAACGGTCTACGTAGGCGATCGACAGAAGCTCGCTGATCTGCTGCAGGTGAGCGCGGCGGCGTTGCCAAGTTCGTTCGCGCCTCAGGAGGTGGGGGCTTCTCTGGCATTGGTTGAGGTTTCACGCGATCTTGCCATTGAGAGAATCATCGATGAGATCTGCCCAGTGCGGTCGGGAGCGGTCGCGGTCGGCCGGCAAATTCTGGTGGCTGCTATTCACCGGGCATTGGCGCCGCGGCGGGAAAACGGCGTGCGCAACCTTCGCGAGTTTTACGCGAATTCTGTCTTAAAGGATCTTCTGCCGATGCCTGAGGCTGCTCTTGATGCGCGGCGGGTCTGCGAAACATTCGCTGGCCTGAAAATCAAGCAGGTGGAGCGTATCGAAAGCGGCGTGGTGCAAAGGCTGATTGAGCACGAAGGGGTACGCTTGCAGGCTCTAGCGTTCGACACGACGAACTTCGACAGCTATGCGAGTGCTGGGACGCGTAGTTGGTTATTGCGGAGGGGCCACGGAAAGAGCGGTCGACCGCTACGAGTCCTTGGGCTGGGTCTTCTGGTCACCGAGGACGAGGGAATCCCGCTGCTGACTTTCACTTACCCTGGCAACGAGAACGATGTCGCTGCGTTCGGTCGTTTTCTGAAAGCCTTGGATCGGCGACGATCGTCGCTGGATCTGCCGCTGGAGGCGACAATCGCCGCTGACGGAGGCAACATCAGCAAGGAGATCCTGCGGCGGCTGGAGGAAGTTCCGCGACACTATGTGCTTCGGCTTCCGGCTGGCCACGTGGTCGGATTGCCGAGGGAGGCCTCCGGCGAGCTCCCGATGCTGGGTGGTCGTCTCGCGGCGCAAGTCCGGGCACGCAAGCACCTGTGGCAGGTCTACGGAGTCGAGCGCTGTGTGGTGGATGTCTACTCCCGGCGGATGCACCAACGGCAACTTCCGGGATTGATGCGGGACAGGAAAAAGGCGCTTGCGGATCTGGTGCACCTGCAGGAGATGCTTGAGCGACAGCGGCAAGGCTTGCGCCATGCAAAACCCATCACCATGGCCGACCTCAGGCGCCGGGTGGCCGTTGCTCTGGCCCGAGAACACATGGGCTCCCTCTTTCGTGTTCGAATCGAAAAATCCGAAGCGGCGCCGAAACTTCAGTTTGAAGAATCGCCCGAGGCGTGGCAGAAATTGGAGGACTATGTTCTCGGCAGAACGCTCCTGGTTAGCAACCGCAAGAAATGGTCGGCCAAGAGGCTTGTGCTTGCTTCGCGGGAACAGTGCCATAATGAGCGTTTCTTCCGTGACCTGAAGGATCCGGGAGGCGTGTCCATGCTTCCCTTACGGCACCGCCGTGATGCAAGTTTGCGTGCCAACGCGTTGCTCGTGGTGATTGCGCTGGTACTCGTCAAGGTCGTGAAGCGGCGACTGAGGAACGCCAAGGTGAAGGTCAGGGGCGTGGCGTCTCTACTTTCAACGCTGAAAAGGATCCAGCGGGCACGGCTCCACTGGGGCGAGGAGGCTCCGCCAGCACTGCGGGCTTTCGCCGCAACCATTTGGGTGCCATCGCAGCGCACTCAAAACCAGGCCCGGATACTAGAAGCGCTCGGGCTCGATAATCATGCTGAGTTAGGTACTACATTGAAAACTGCGAAAACCCAAGCAGGACGGGCAAAACATGCTAAAACCTCGGCGTAACCCGGAAACTCACGCTAGTCAGCGGTCATTGGACAGTAGCAAGGTCAGAGGCCGAAAAGGAAATTTGTTTCCCCTGCAATTCCTTCCCAGGTGTAAAATCCTGCCAGAGCAGCTCACGGCTGTGATTTCGAGAGGGCTGCAAGTTAACCCGCAAAACCCCGGCGGGATGTCCAGGCTACAACCAGGGTATGAAAGCAGGCACCTTTCTGCGGTACGCATCGAATTCAAAACCGAAGGCTTCACGCAATAGCTTTTCCTCAAAATGAACGCGAATCATAGTGCCTGCCACGGCAATCAGAATCGCAAGAATCACCAGATAGAAATAGCTTACTGCTAGCCCTGTCGCCACCATCAGCCCTAACATGCCAAGGTAAATCGGATGTCGCACAAACCGAAAGGGCCCATCAACAATGAGCTTGTGCCCTTCAACGAGTCTGGCCGACGGGCTCCATTGCTTCCCGAGTGCACGTACCGCTGAAAGCGCTATCCAGACTGAACCTACGGCAATGGCAACGGTCAGCACATCAACCACGGCTTGAGCGTACGGAACCATGGGAAGAATGGCAGACATCGTTGGTCGGCGAAATGACCAGACTACAGCATACCCGATCGCTACAATCAGAATTCCCGCCAGCGATCCATTGCTGCGCTTCATCTGAACATTCTTGGGAGGTCTCGTGCGGAGGAGAAATGCTGAGGCGAAAACAAACCAGCAAAGCATGACGGCCCAAAAAACGAAAAAATAGAA
>JBEKYG010000152.1:0-8934 GCA_049511215.1 Acidobacteriota bacterium
GGCCAGTGGCGAGGTCGTACCCGGCGGCCGTGGTCCAAGCCGGAGTGGTCGAAGTGCTGGGGCTGACCAGAACGCCGAAACCACCCGACGTAGTCTTGCTGCAGTTCAGTGAACCGCCTGCGCAGGCCACCGAGATATTGCCCTTGGTAACATCGTAAAACGTGCAGGAGGAATTGGTGAGAGGAGTCGTGCTGGAATCGCAGCCCGAGGCGTTCGATGCTGCAAGCTTATAGAGCATGTAGTTCGCGTTGCCCTGCCGCGAGCCGGTCTGCTGATTGACCAGCGCCATGATGCCCGCAAAAGCTTGGGCGGAGGTGGAGGTGCCGCCGGCGCCCGTGAAACTGAAGGAGCCAGTGGAGCTGCATGACGGCGACTGGCCCGCGGGAATCTGGTCTGCCTGGCAGACCACATAGAAGTTATTGTTGCTCTTGCCGGAACCCGAGAACAGCGAAAGGTCGGGAATGTCGCGCACATTATCACCGAGCCCCGTTTGCCAGGACGGCTTGCTGTAACCTCCGGAGCAGGTCGAAGGGCTCACGCCGTTCGAAGCAACGCAATTGCTGGGGCCGCCGCCGGCGGCAACGAGATTCAAGCTGCTGCTGAAAACTGATGTGCAGCCACTCAATCCACTTGCCGCGCAGGAATTGTTCCAAGTAGTTTCCGGGATGTAGGACTTGGCAGAGTCCCGAGTCCCGGGGTTGTTCGTCGGGTTCCAGTAAGTAAGCGGGTTGTTGGCGTCGTTAAAGTCTGTGCCGCCGACGGCAACGTTGAACGGCGTGGAGGCAATCCCATTGACGGCGAGACCGTATAGCGCGGCCGTCTCACCGGAGAGAGTATCGCAAGCCGCAGAGCCGGCATCGCCGGAGGCGACAAGCACGGTGATGCCCTGTGCCGCGGCTTGCCCCCACAAGTCGGAATAGAACGCGTTCCCAACCGTACCAAGGTCAAGCTCGCAGTCGCCGTAGCTCTCGCTGAGGACAGGAGCGAGGTTGTTGTCCACGATGTAGATTGCCGAAAGGTCCACGCCTTGGGTGGAGATGGTTGATTCGGAGACGACGAGATTGATCGTCGCCCCCTTCGCCACGGCACCGGCCCATTCAACGTCCAGAATTGACTCGTCCTCGTCGCCGGAAACGATGCCGGGATCCGGACCGTCTAGAGTAATCACCGGATCCATCGCCGGCAGGCCGAAGAAGTTCCGAAAATCGCGTACGTCCTCGACGACGATGTTCGACTGGCCCACGATGGCGATGGTTTGCCCCGTGCCATCAATTGACGTGCTCGCATTCCAGAGCGGTGACACGTTGTAGATCGTGGCAAAGTCGGTCGGGCCAAGTGCGTAAGACTGGGGTAAATAATGGCCGGTATCCGTAAAGAGTGGTGTCACTTGTCCCGTTTCCTTCGATCGTGAGAATGCGCCGGCGGCGTGATGCAGCGGCTTCCGCGGAAAGTTGTGCAACGAGACCGGGCCTTGAACGACCGGGGTGAGCGCGGTGGGGATCTGCGGGTCATTTGCGTTGGCCCAGTGTTCCTTTCCGTTGACGACATATCTGTTAATCGCGGTGTGGAAAGCCTCCTGCACCTGGGCAGCGGTGCCGGAGAACTCGATCACGGTGCGGCCCCTGGAGACCTGGGCGACCCGGAAGCCGTGCGACTGTAACCAAAAGGTGATCGTCTGGATGTCCGCATCGGAGGCGCCGAACTGCAAGCCGAACTGCTCCGGAGTGAGCCAATTGTGGTAGTTTGGCGAGGACATATCCTGCTGTTCATCGAGCAGCTTCTGCAGGGCCGTTTCCTGCTCCGGACTGCGCTTCAGAACCAGCAACATGCGCTCCATCGACAGGCTCGGCGGAGCCGCTCCGCGGGCAAATTCCGCGCGAGCAAGGGGGTGCGTGTTGCCCCTAAGCGATGAGAGCCTGGTTTCGTCCACTGCCTGGGTGATGCGCGACGGCACGGGCCGGGCTTGTGCTGCGGCGTCCCGCCTCGCCGGCGTCTCCGCCTGCCGGGTTTGGGCAGCCGGTGGCTTCCCATAGAGAACCAATGCGAGCAGAAGAATCGTCACGGCGATGCGGGAAGACCAGTTCGCGCGTGCTTTTGGGATTGACGTACGCTTGTTGATCGGATTCCGTTTCATGGATGCCTCTTCATAGAAGCGAATTATTCCGCTGATAAATTGCCAACGGAGGAAAAATTGCAGCTCTTCGACTCATGGGGAGGGCCGGCGCACGTCCACACACGGCGCGGACACGCGTCCGCCACGCGCTTCGGGTTTCACTGGCCGAAACTCCCATGCAGAACATCTCGACGCCGCAGGTGAAGCCGCGCTCGAGCCCCTTCTCATTCAACACCAGTCCCGAGAGGATTACGCCGGCGGGCTTCCGGCCCGCCTGCGAAAAATGGGCAAAGAGCTTGTCGGTATCGGCCATTTGAGGGACCTTGGTAGGATGAACGAAGGAGCCGATCTGGATTATATCGACGCCCGCGCCCATTAGTTTTTCGACCCACGTGATTTTCTGTTCCAATGGAACCGTCTGCTGTTCCATCTGAAGCCCATCTCTGAGACCGACTTCGTGGACGACTATCGGGTTCGTCACAATCGCCTCCTGGTTCGAGCACAAATAATATGACGATCCGGTGTCCCCCGACGAGAAAAACTTGGCCTCGCATGCCAACCTGGACGCACGGAACTTCGTACACGAGTGACCGCTGACAAAACCACCACCGATACAGGGTGCCAAAAAAATGATCCTTTGCGCTGCCACGGACGTCAAAGAAAGGAGCGCGGATCGCGCCGTGAGGAGGTTATTCGAATGATACGTTGCATTCCTTCTCCGGCCATCTTGGAAAAGTCGAAGTTGCTTCTCGGCATTGGTGGGCTAGAATTACAGAGGTTTTCGTTTGCAACGCCTGATGATTGGGGGATGATTCATGCGTAGTCGTACTACCCGCATTTTGTTTCGCTTTGCGTTTCCAGCCGTAATGGCTCTGGCAACCTACACCTTCGGAACGTCGCAAGTTAGTCCGCAGCCGACTCGGGGCCAGGCTCCGGCACCCATGCAGATGCTGTTGCGCCATGCCATTCCCGGAACCAGGGACCTGCAGTTGATCATTGAACTGACAGATCCTTCTGTGGCGCAGACCATGACGACGCCTGCCCCCGGCCGATCGACTCCCCGAGCCGGGTTGGCCCAAGGACGGGCAAAACTACAATTGGACACCCCGCAGGCGGTAACTTACCGGGCACAGCTTGCGCGTGGCCAACGGCTCGTGACGGACCGACTAAGCGCCCTGAGTGGAGTGCAAATCCAGGGTTCCACCGATCTCGTCATGAACTCCATCATCGCGCGCGTCCCGGTCGAGCACTATCTCGCGGTGCGCCGCATGCCGGGAGTGAAGAAAGTTTATTTCTCACGGCCGCAGCGGATGAACCTCAACGCCGCGGCATCTCTTCACAATGCACCGGCACTGTGGGCCCACGTTGCCGGAGGGCGAGCCAATGCCGGCCAAGGTCAGCGGATCGGCCTCATCGACACCGGAATCGATATTACGAACTCAATGTTTGTAGATACGACCACGCCGTTGCCGGCCGGCTTCCCCAAGTATGATTCAACTGCCGATAGGGCGTTCACAAATCACAAGGTAATTGTGGCGCGCAACTACGTCGCCCTGCTGAGCAACGCCGATCGTGATTACACTGCCAGAGACGATGTCGGGCATGGCACCTTTGTTGCGGGCTGTGCCGCCGGGAAACTGGTCACCGCTCCGCTAGCCCAGATTTCGGGGATGGCCCCAGGAGCCTTTCTTGGGAGCTACAAGGTCTTTGGCTATCCGGGATATAACGACACCACGACGACTGCCGCGATTCTGGCAGCCATCAACGATGCCGTCATTGACGGCATGGATGTTCTGAATCTAAGTCTCGGGTCCCTTGATTATGTGCCGCCTTCGGAAGACCCGGAAGTTGGGGCGATAAGCAATGCGGTCGCCGCCGGGCTGGTCGTCTGTCTGGCAGCAGGCAATGAAGGCCCTGACACGCACTCGATTAATAGCCCAGGCGGGGCTCCGGATGCAATCTCCGTCGGGGCGATTTTTGACTCGCGTGTCTTCTCCGCGCAACTGCATGTGGCCGGCACAGGCGTGCCGGCGAACCTGCAGAGCGTCGCCTACACGAATGGCACCGGGCCGGCCATTTCGACCGCAATTAACGCCTCGGCCGTGAAAGATGTGGCCGCGCTGGACGGAACCGGATTGGCTTGCTCAGCCCTGCCCGCCCTGAGTGGGCAGATCGCGTTTATCGAGCGGGGCACCTGCACCTTCCTCACCAAAGTTACCAACGCCGCCAACGCGGGGGCGCGCGCGGTCGTCGTGTACGATAACGTTCCCGGAGATTCCTCCAACGTTGCGGGAGAATCTGCCATTCCCATTCATATGGGGGGGCTCAGCACGACCCACATTCCCGCCGTGATGATCTTCAATGCCGACGGCTTGGCCCTCAAGAGTTACCTGGCAACCAATCCAAGCGCTACCATCAGCATCGGGACGAGCACGAGCAACCAGCTGGCGACCCCCACCACGCCGGTTCTATCAAGTGACAGCTCGCGCGGCCCGTCCGCCGATTTCGGCATCAAGCCCGATCTCGTGGCCGTCGGGTGGAACGTTTACTCGGCCGCCATAAAAAGTTCGAGCGGATTGATCTATGACCCCACAGGTTTTTACAGTTTGTTAGGGTCAGGGACGAGCTTCTCGACCCCGATGGTGAGCGGCGCGGCGGCAGCTGTGATGCAGTTGTTCCCCGGCCTTACGCCCGGCGGCGTTAAGTCCGCCCTTGCCAATACCGCGAGTCAGATCACAATCGACGGGGTCACCCCGGCGACGGTGGTGCAGGCTGGAAACGGCCTGCTCAACATGGGAAATGCTTCAGCCGCCGGAGCCATATTTTCCCCGACCAATCTCAACTTCGGGGCGCAGGCTTACTCGGACAGCATCTCGCTCACCCAGACACTCGGTATTACCAATGTCTCGGGAAGCCCCGACCAGTTCACGATTTCCGTTCAACCGATCATCGACGGCGCTTCGATTTCCCTTAGTACGGCCAACACAGGAACAGTTGCGCCCGGCGCGAGCACGAGCGTCGATGTAACCATGCAGGCGGTCGCGCCGCTCACGGGCGGATTTCAAGGATTCCTTACGGTCCAGAGCAGCGTGACTTCGGCGACTTATGCAATTCCGTATTGGGCCGGCCTCTACGTCCCTGATCCGACGACCATTCTGACCGTGAGCCAAAGCTCGACCGGGCCGGGCATCTACAGCAACCTTACCGCTGCGCTGGCGGCGGCCAACCCGGGCAACATCATTGAAATCGCCGACAGCCAGACCTATACCATGCCCGTGCCCGACGACGCATCTTTGTCGAGCATCACCATCAGCACCAATGCTCAAGGGCTGCCATTGCACGGGATTACCATCCGTGCCGCTGCCGGCCAGACACCCGTTCTGGATGGCACCACATCGGGAGCCAACGCCTATGCCGATCTCCAGATCGTTGGCTTGCAGAATGTTCTGCTGCAGGGTCTCACGATCAATGGAGGTGAGACGGGGGTTGACATCTGGCAGCCATCCCCTTCGGTGCCCCTGTCGGTCACCATCGACCACTGCAACATTACCAACCAGAGGTCGAGCACGACGTCCGACGCGGTTTATGTGGAAAACGGCGGCGACGTCGACATCACCTACTCTACAATCTCCGGGAGCGTCAGCACGGGAATCGTACTCGGGAACGGTGGACAGCTCACGATGAGCAACTCCACGGTCCAGGGCAACGGGAGCGACGGGATTGACGCCGTTGACGCAAACGTTCAGTTACTCAATTCAACGATCATTTCGAATATTGGCCAGGGCGCCTACCTCTCTGGTTGTTCCGGGACAGTCATTGGTAACACCTTCTCAAATACTCTCGGTTCCTATGGAGATGGCCTCCTAGTCGAGGATGGGGCGTTGAGTGTCAACGGCAATACGTTTTCTTCCAACGCAGGCGCAGGGGTTTCGCTGTACGCTAACGTGACCACGGGTCCGAAGGCCAGCCTGAGCCGGAACACGATCCAATCCAACGTGTGGGGTCTGTGGGTAGATGCAGCTCAAAACCTGAAGCTGGACGGCAATCTGATAGAGGACAACGGGCAAGGATTGCAGGTGAACAGCGCTCAATCCGCGCTGTTGACTAACGATATCGTGGTCCGGTCCACCAATGCTACCACTGGAGATGGGATCACGGTTGCCGATTCGAGTGTCGTGCGCATCGTTAACAGCACTTTCTATAACAACCGGCACAGGGGAATTACGCTTAACCCGGGAGCGGCGATCTCCGTCGCCAACTCCATCATCAGCTCGAATGTGGCCGGGGATCTGAGTGGGCTCAGTACCGGGAGCATCCAGTTTTCCCTCATCGGCAATGGGACCCTCGCGTCGGGCTTTAACAACATTTCAGGAAATCCATCGTTCACGAACCCCGCCGGGAATGACTTCAGTTTGTCGCCTGGCTCACGCGCCATCGACGCCGGTTCCAATGCCGCGGCGAACCTTCCGTTCCTGGACTATAATCAGCAATTCCGTGTCGCCTCCTCCGGTTCTCTGCCGGGCGATGGCGTAGTAGACATGGGTGCAATCGAGTCCGGGTCGTCCTTCCCGCTGGTATTCCCGCTGATGGTGAATGGCTACAACTCCACTATTGGCGACAACTACACCACCGGCATCGCTGTGGTGAACGCCTCAACGAGCCCGGTCTCGGCAGGATTCGCCGCCTACGGTCCCGATGGCACTCTCCTTTCAGGGGCGGCCAATCCCTCCGCGCCCATGCCGCTCGCGGCGGGAGCGGAAGTTCCTATCCTCGGCTATCAGCTGTTCGGCCTCACGAACGGCGCGGGCCAAGTTGGAGGCATATTGGCTGGCGCGGCTCAGCAACTCACGGGATTCTTCCTGGTTTTCGACAACCTTTTCCAGAGGGTTATTGACGGTGTGGATGTCTCCGCCACCGCCGCCAGCCAGTTCTTTTTCACGCGCCATGAGTTTGATGCAGCCGGGCAAGCGACCTATGCGATCTTCAACCCTGGTGTGAATGCGGCTACGGTTAACGCGACCCTGTTCGATGTCACCGGGACGCAGATCGATCAACTGACGCAGCCGATCGTTCTGCAGCCGAAGGGGCAGAGCCTGTTTACCTTCGCCAATTTCACTGCATCATCGGGTATGGTCGGCATCAATTCGGACCGCCCGATCACGGGTCTCGAGATCTTTGGCAATTCGGCAGAGATCTCAGCCTTGCGCGCCGCGGTCCCGGGCACGGATGCGAAGCTGTTTTTCCCGCACATCGTCGTCAACCAGGGGTATTCGAGCATCCTCGGCGTGGTGAACACCGCGGCTGTTCAGGCGAATATCACGCTGACTGCCTATGCTAATGATGGATCCTTTCTGGCGCCACCCGTACAGGCCACGGTACAGCCCAACGGCCAGCTTTTTGCACCGGCTTCGAGCCTTTTCGGGCTGGGTTCCGGGGACATCATGACAGGGTATGTCATTGTTGTAAGTGACCAGCCCGGCATCACCGGATTCTGCGCCTTCAGCTATGATAATGGCGTCGTCCATTCGAGTGCCGCCGTGCCCTGCGAAAACGTTCCCAGGCAGAAACTCATTTTCTCCGATCTCGCCCATCAGGTTCCTGCCGCGGCTGGCGGCGTTTACCTCACGGGAATCGCATTGCTGAATCCGTTCGGAACCCAAATTCACTATACGATGAAGGTATTCGACAGTACGGGCGCTGAGGTGGCCGAGATGACCGATGTTCTTGCGCCCCATGCGAAGGCCTCGAAACTTCTGAGCCATCCGCGTGCCGGAGACGGTTACTTCACGCAGTCGATCGTCCAGTCGGGCGGGCACATTGAAGTCACCAGCGATTATCAACTGGTGGGCTTCGAGATTTTTTTCACGGACAGTATTTCCCAACTGGCCGCGGTCATGGCGCAGTATCCAAACTAATCCACAGGCCGCTTGCACGACCAGCCAGGTTTTCAATCTGGGTGGAGACTGGATCATCAGCCTCAAGGACCTTGCCGAGTTGTTTATCGAGGTCAACGGCGGCGGCCAGTATTTGGTGAAACCTTACCCGGTCGATCGGAAGAAAATAGACATCGGCAATTATTATGCGAACTTCGGCCGCATCCACGCGGTTTTTGGCTGGAAGCCCAGGGTGACCCTGCGCGAAGGGTTAGCGCGCACTCTGGCCTTTTGTCGAGAACATCTGCAGCATTACCTCTTGAAGCCCGACCTAGGTCCGGGCCGCCCGCCGCGGAGGGGGCGAAAGGGCATACTTCCCTCGCCGGCCATAGGGACAAAGGGCCAAAAAGGTCACCTTAGAATGAAAAAAACCCCGGCGGGCATCAGTCCGCGGGGGGTACTTTGGTTTCTTGCTCCGGACCTCGAGATCAGTCTCTCAGGCAACAGGAAGGGTCGGGCGAAACCTGCTCCTGGAGGGATAGGCGTGGGGCGCCCCGACAAAATTTCTGGATTTTAAACCTTGGCGTTGCGGCTGTTTTCAGGCCAATTGTTGGGAATCTTGCCCAAGCCGCGAGGATCCGACACTGCCGTCCGAATCAGAGAAATCGTGGTTTTGCCTTTGCTTTTGAAATTCCAGGTTGCTTCTTGGGGAGACTCAGGCTACAACCTATCGCTAGGCAATCTATCGAACTTAACAACGCAGAGCGCGCAGCGCAGGCGGAGAACAAAGGGAACCATGGATAACGGCATGATCAGGAGAGGAAATTTCTCTGCGGCCTCCGCGTCGAGATCTAAGCAATGTCCATATTTCCCTCACGCCCAGGACAGATAACATGAAAACCAATCGGCAGGATTCCAAAGCAATGCAAGGTGTAGGGCGTCGGGTCT
>JBEKYG010000153.1:0-8876 GCA_049511215.1 Acidobacteriota bacterium
GGCGGGCAGATGCAAGGCGCCGCGACGCAGGCGATGTGGTGACATCGTCGAGGAGCGGCAACGCAGCAGATGCCCGCCCGCCGCCGCGCCCCGCAGGGCTGCTGGCTCCCAGGCTTGCAATTCTCTATACCACCCTTTCGTAAGATCCGCAAGCCTGGTAGACAGCAGCAAAATGCCAAGTTATTTTTGCGCGAGCCCTCAGGTGCCGAACTGGCGGTCGCCGGCGTCGCCGAGGCCGGGGAGGATGTAGCCTTTGGAATTCAGGCATCGATCCACTGTGGCGATGGTGATCAGCACATCCGGATGCATCGCGTTCAGGTAGTTGACGCCTTCTGGCGCTGCAATCACGGAGATCAGGCGGATATCCTTGATACCCAGGCTTTTCAGGAAACGAAGTGCGGCGGCCGCCGAACCGCCCGTGGCCTGCATGACGTCGAGAACAAAACAGGTATTGACGAGCCTGATAGCCTCCGGCGATTTTTCATAATAGGCTTCGAGCTGCAAGGTCACTTCATTCCGCGAGTAGCCCAGGAAAAAAACTGAAGCTTCGGGCAATATCCTGGAGCGGACATTCTATCTTGATTGTCGAGCGCGAAGGGATCTAAAAGCGGCATGCCGCGGATGCGCGGATAGAAGCAGATGAACAATTACGTTCCTCTGCGTCTATCCGCGGTGCGTTATGGCTCCTGGCGGTGGCGCACTCCGCGAACCAGCCATTCTCTGTCTTACTTGACGGCGGGATCATCGTACAGCACTTCACTCTCACCCTTCTTGGCGATCAGATCATCGTAGATCGCCACGATCTTGTCGCGCCGCCCCATCACGCCATCGATCTCGCCTTTGGTGAGGTACTCTTTGGTCTTCAGAGTGAGTTCGGCGCGGTCCAACTTGCGCAATTTCTCAAGCAGCTGTCGCGCACACTTGGACTCAGTTATGTTTCTGCGATCTCTTATGTCTTTGAAAAGGCGGAAGCCACGTGTGAAGTCAATCATCCACATGTGCCAATCCTTGGAGATCAGGACGTTGGTGAGGTTGGGATCGGTATCGTAGACGAGCTCCGCGAAAATCCTTTTCTTGTACATCTGCTTGTTCCAGGCATCCACATCGGGCGGCTCCACATGTTTGGCCAAGCGTGAAGCCTCATCCATCATCACCGGTAGCCACCAGGTCGCCGCACCCTTTTTGTCGGTCCACTTTCGCTCAACCGTTACCGGTATCATGTCGCCCAGGCCGAGCAGTTTGGCCAGCTCGTAGGCCGCTATGTCGTATTTATAACTATCTCTGAAGTTAAATTCGACGCGGCCGTCGGAAAACTCCATTTTAGCTTTGGTCTCATCGACGTAATTGAAACCGGCATCATGTGTGATCGTTCCATCGCTTAATGTGAGCCGGTAGGGGGATGTAACGCCTTTGGACGTGTGTTTGTTGGCAATCACCTTGGCATGCAGCAAGAAGTCCTTCATCTGCTCTTCACTGAGCTTTGGTTCTTCTTGCGCAGGCAGGCAGGTTATGGAAACCCACAAAACCAGCAGTGATAAAACCGGCAATCGGAATCGGAAGAGGAACATGAATCCTCCTTTTGGTGTGTAAGAGAAGCCTGATGAAGCAATACCTTACCCTTTTCCGCGCTTTTTGGCCAGCCTGTTTATGGTCCTATTCTGTGCTTCAGACAGTAGGAAAAAACATGGCCACGAATAACACAGCGCGGCATAGCCGCAACTAAATTCTAGCACCAAGACGCGAAGACTCCAAAACCCCAGGAAATCGAGGATTAAAACTTTTGGCGCCTTGGCGCCTTGGAAGCTGTGCATTAATTGCCGGAGGCGAGGAGGAGTCAGGAGACAGGAGTCAGTAGAAGGACTCTCCAGTCGATCGGCACGTAGGGGTGTAACGTACCCCTTTGATTTGGCTTGCAGCGTCCATCCCAACATGTGGTCGATCTTGCTGCATTCTGGCTCCTGTCTCCTTCATGGTTGGCCAATTAATTCACAGCTTCCAGGTGGCACTTCCCGACGATTTTTGAGCTCATGATTCGGTTGCCGGCCGAGATTGAGTCGTCGTTAAGAACATCGATTAAAATATTTTCATAAAAGTGTTGACATCGAAAGCCATCGGACTTACCGTGCCTTTGGGTTCCAAGAGATTGAACCTGGCCCGAACCGAGGAGAGTCCGGAGCCCAAAGGTGGTCGGTCGCCTAAAGCGCCTTCAAAAGTGCCGTAAGCGGAAGGTCAACCGAGGGAACTCGAGGTAGCCGAGGGGAGAGGAAGGGGGAGGTCGCTTGGAGCCCATTTCTTTTGTGTCCCGGCCTTTGCTGGACGCACCCCCGGTTGGGTTGAAACATCGGAATTCGCTTGTCCCCTCGTCATAATTGAGTTAAACAATTCTCATCGATCCAATGTCCTCGGGTGAGATGGAGGACGTCATCAGGGAGCCACGCCGCGCGTGTGTGGCTTCCATGCCATGCCTTTGGGTGTTTTTCAAGGTAAAGGCCCATGATCCCGGAGAGCATCTCCCACTTCCACATCATTGAAAAGCTCGGTGGCGGAGGCATGGGTGAGGTCTACAAGGCTGAGGACACCAGGCTGGGCCGCCGCTTGGCGCTGAAGTTCCTGCCGGAAGGTTTTACCAGAGACCAGCTCGCCGTCGAGAGGTTTAGGCGCGAAGCACGTGCGGCTTCCTCACTGAACCATCCGCACATCTGCACAATCTACGAAATCGACGAGTGCGAGGGCCGGCAGTTCATCGCGATGGAGTTGCTCGATGGGCAGGCGCTCAGCGAGCGCATGGCCGGTAAGCCGCTCGAGTCCTCCGAGGCCCTGGAGTACGCGATCCAAATCGCGGATGCACTGGCCGCCGCGCATGAAAAAGGGATTGTCCACCGCGATATCAAGCCCGCAAATATCTTTGTCACCCAACGGGGCGAAGCGAAGGTGTTGGACTTCGGCCTGGCAAAGCTCGCGCAGGATTTCCAGCGGGCAAAAGGCACGGACGGGAAACTGGAAGCCGAGGCTACCACGCTTGATTCACCCCGGCTGACCAGTCCGGGCGCCGCTGTCGGCACGGTAGCATACATGTCGCCGGAGCAGGCTCGCGGCGAGGAGGTTGATGCCCGGTCCGACGTTTTCTCCCTGGGGGCGGTGCTCTATGAAATGGTAACCGGACGGCTGCCGTTCCCTGGCCCTGCCCTGGCTCTCACCTTCGACGGAATCCTTCACAAGGTGCCTGTTTCGATTCGCCGCCTGAATCCGGCGCTCCCCGCAGAATTGGAGTCGGTGATCCGGAAGGCTCTCGAGAAGGATCGCAACATTCGCTACCAATCGGCGAAGGATCTGCTCGAGGATCTGCGCCGCCTGAAGCTGGGAGAGCAAAAACCTCAGGCTTGGCTGGTGCGACGACGACGCTGGGTGTTAGTGGCGGTGTTGGCGGCGATAATGGTCCTGGCGGTGCCTTACGCCTGGCGGTCGCTCGATTACTTTCGCGGCGCGCGGCTGCCGGCCCACAAATCCCTGGCAGTCATCCCGCTGACTTGCTCCGGTAATGTCGCAAACTGCCAATCCATCGCTGACGGCCTGGTTGAGGGGATCACCAGCAATCTCACCCGACTGGAAAAATATCAGCCGTTGATGATGGTCGTGCCCGCCTCAGAAGTGCGCAGCCGCAAGGTCACGAGCGCCGAAGAAGCCCGGCGTATCTTCGGAGTCGCACTCGCCGTCACCGGAAGCTTGCAGTGCTCCAATCGTGAAGCGCGACTGTTCCTGAATCTGGTGGATGCCAAGGCTGCCGTGCAGCTGGAGTCCAGGATGGTCCGTGGAGATATCAGCGACCCTTGGGATCTGCAGGACAAGGGCATTCCCTTGCTGGCGGAAATGCTCGATCTCCAGCTGAAACCCGAGGCTTTTTTAGTGCTTGCCGCCGGAAAATCTCCAGTTGTGGACGCCTCGGCACTTTATCTGGAGGGGAGGGGAAACCTGCAGCGCTATGATCTGTCGGAAAAAGTCGAGGCCGCGATCCGTTGCTTCGATGAGGCCATCCGAAAGGATCCACGCTATACCTTGGCTTATGCCGGCCTCGGCGAGGCTTACCTGCGAAAATATACCGCCAGCAAGGAGAGCCGCTGGCTCGACCTGGCGGCACAAAAATGCGATATGGCCCTCGAACTGAACGGAACTCTGGAACCGGTGCATGTCACCCGAGGGCTGATTTATGCCAGCACAGGAAAATGTGCTCTCGCCACAGGAGAATTCCAGCGCGCGCTCGAGATCGAACCACGGAGCGCGGATGCCTATCGAGGCTTGGCCGAAGCCCATGAATGTGCCGGCCAGCTTGCCGAAGCCGAGGCCACATACAAGAAGGCAATCGAATTACGGCCCGGTTACTGGCCCGGCTATAATTTGCTCGGCATCTTCTATTACAGCCATGGGCGCTACGAGGAGGCCGCGGCTCAGTTCAGGACGGTTGTGGATCTGGCGCCCGACAGCTTCTGGGGCTACGGCAACCTCGGGGGTACCCTGATGAACATGGAACGCTGGGCTGAGGCCCGCGTGATTCTTGTCAAAGCGCTCGAGAAGGGTCCGGATTGGGGGATTCTGTCAAACCTGGGCTCCCTTGATTTTGGTGAAGCCAGATTTGTCGAGGCATCCCAGTGGTACGAAAAAGCGATCGAGCAAAATAGACAATCCTACTCTCTGTGGGGGAATCTTGCGGCGGCCCAGTACTGGGCGCCAGGCCAGCGCGTGAAGTCCCGGGAGAGTTACCGGAAAGCCGTTCAAATGGTCGAGGAAAGCCTTAAGGTGAATCCTCAAGACGTGGGCGACCTGTATAACTCCGCCCTTTATTATGCGATGCTCGGAGAGCGGTCCCGATCGTTGGCTGCGCTCAAGCAGGCATTGGACGAGGCGCCCGACAACCTCGAAGCACTCTACAACGCCGTCCTTATTCACGAGCACTTCGGTGAACGAGACCAAGCCTTGGCTTGGCTGGAGAAAGCGTTTGCGCACGGCTGCTCCCGGGGACGCGTCGAACGCTCCCCAGAGTTGCGCGACCTGCGCGCCGACTTCCGCTATGCCCAACTGACACGAGCGAGATGAAATCAAGAGTGCAAGGATGCAGTGAAGCAGTATCCAAATGGAGGGAACTCATATGGCAGGCAAACGTAAGGCAACTTCGCACAAAGTGATTGTCTATGCCGATCGATCTTCGGGAAAAGTCATTCCCGGCAGTGTTTTCGCCTATCCCGGAGACGAAATCGTCTTTGAAGCTATCGGCACGGATGTTCTCGTCCTCCTGCCCAAGATAAGTCACTTTGAAAGAATATCGTTCATCAAAGGGCTGATGGACAAACAAGTGGGCGCCGGGGCCATCAAGATCCGTGAAGGAAAACCAACCCTGTTCGAGATTTCTCTGAATGCCAAGCCGGGACGCTATCCCTACGCAGTTTACTGCGAGAAAATCAGAGCCTTCGCGGTCGGCAACTCGGACCCGACGATCATCATCCGCAAGCGCACCGACGATGGTGAAGATGAGGAGGAGCCTGTCAACCCTTAGCCCGGATTATTCATGAACGAGGAGATGGAAATTCGCCAAACTCCAGGTGGGTAGACATTTGAGATGGTCTGAAATGCACAAGAAAAAGGGAAAAGCCCTTTTTCTCTCTTCATGTGCTGCCATCGAGGACATCGCCGGACCGGCGGAATACGGGCCTGTCCTCAGCACCGACAATTCCGTGCTCCAGTGGCTGCAAACCTTAAGACAATTGCCCCAGACCACCTATAAGTCCGAATTGACTGCATTTCGGATCGAAGCCTGAGCGCGACCGCCGGTCAGGTTCTGAGATAAATATTAGGTCAACTTCTGCCGAGCGCTGCGCTGCTGCGTCACTCGCCAGCGCGCGCCCTGAGCAAGAACGCCGCTATACCGGACCAAGTTGAACCGTATCGGGGGCACGAGCGCGGCAAGTTTTTCGACCAGTTCGAGGGGGAAACGACAAGCCTCCGCTCCGCGCAAGTCCGGCGCGGAACTTCCTTGCATGCACGGAGTCTAAGTTTGCAGCACGGCTCTGCGGCATGAACGGCAGCGGATCCCGATCAGATCAATCGAAAATCTGGAGGAATGGTATATGCGGGGGAAGTGTGTCTTCTATTACCTGATGTTATCCGGGATTTTCTTCTCCCATTTCATCATCGCCGGGAGAAAACCCTTCGCAGCCGAGGCTGCTGGTACCTGGGAATCGGCAGGCTGCCTTGTGGCCATCGATACGACTGGAAGATCTCTGGGCCCCTGTCCTCTGGTCCATACCGATGTGAAAGCGGAGATCAGCGGCGTGCTTTCACGCGTCACGGTGCGCCAGGACTTTCAAAACTTAATCAAAGACCCGATCGAAGCAATCTATGCCTTTCCCCTCCCTCAAAACGCCGCGGTGGACGACATGACCATTCTTATCGGGAGCAGGACCATCCGGGGAATCATCCGGCGACGGGAGGAGGCCAGAGCGATATACGAGCAGGCGCGCGCCCAGGGACAACAGGCCGCACTGCTCGAACAACAACGCCCGAACATCTTCAGCCAGCATCTGGCCAATATCCTGCCGGGCCAGAATATCGAGATTGAGATCAGTTATGTGGAGACGCTTAAGTACGAAAACGATGGATACAAATTTGTTTTCCCCATGGTCATCGGTGCGCGCTACATCCCGGGTATGCCGATCGGGAGAGAGGGCGGAGGATGGTCGATGGACACTCATAAGGTTCCCGATGCGTCTCGCATCACACCGCCCGTCACGCCCCAGGGCACTCGCGCCGGGCATGACATTTCGATCGAGGTCAGCATCGATTCTGGAGTTCCGTTCACCAACCTGCGCTCAACTCAGCATGAGATAGCGGTGCAGCGGCGCGACACGCACAGTGCGCTGGTCCAGCTCGCCGACAGGGCGACAATCCCAAACAAAGATTTCATCCTCTCGTACGAAGTCGCAGGCGCCACGATGCAGGACGGGCTGGTAACGCACCGGTTGGGCGAAGACGGTTATTTCATGCTCATTCTCCAGCCGCCGCGGAGCTTCGTGCCCGCAGAGGTGGTGCCCAAAGAGCTGGTTTTCGTGCTCGACACCTCGGGTTCGATGCAGGGTTTTCCGATCGAGAAGGCAAAAGAAACCATGAAGTTGGCGCTTAACGGGCTTTATCCCCAGGATACATTCAACCTCATCACTTTCTCAGGGGACACGCGCATTCTCTTCCCACAGCCCGTGCCGGCAACCGCCGCCAATCTGGCCCGGGCTCTGGCGCTGCTGGATTCGAGCCAGGGAAACGGCGGCACGGAGATGATGCGCGCTATTCGCGCTGCTCTGGAACCTGCAGACGAGCAAGGCCATGTGCGCATCGTCTGTTTCATGACCGATGGGCTCGTCGGCAACGACATGGAGATCATCTCCGAAGTGCAGAAACATCCGAACGCACGCGTGTTCGCGTTCGGCATCGGCCCCTCGCCGAACCGTTTTCTGCTGGATAAGATCGCCGAAGAAGGCCGCGGCGCGGTCGAGTATGTCACCCTTGCCGGCGATGCAGCGGCAGCAGCGCTGCGCTTCCACGAACGCATCCGCAATCCCCTGCTCACCGACATCAAGCTCGAGTGGGGCGGTGTGCCGGTCGCGGATATCTACCCGAAGAGGCTTCCGGATTTGTTCAGCGCTGAACCGGTGGTCATTTGCGGCCGTTATGCCCGCGGCGGGAATTCCATGTTGCGTTTGCGCGACAAGAGCGGTTCGGACGATTTCGTCCGGGATCTCCGCATACCGCTGCCGGAAATTGAGCCGCGGCACGAAGTGCTGGCGAAGCTGTGGGCTCGCAAACGCATCGACGCCATCATGGCCGAAGACTTCGCAGGCATGCAGCAAGGCAACCCGCGCCCCGATGTGCGCGAGGCAATCATCGAGCTCGGTTTGAGCCATCGGCTGATGACGCAATTCACATCCTTTGTGGCGGTCGAAGAGCAGATGGTGACGGAAGGCGGCCAGCCAAAACGGATTGAGGTGCCGGTCGAAATGCCGGAAGGGGTCAGCTACCAGGGAGTCTTTGGGGTTTCGGGAATTGTCTCGAACCCAAGATATGTCACGCCATACGCGGGTGGAGTGGTAGGGGGAGCGGTAGGTGGAGCAGTAGGGGGTGTAGTAGCGGGAGTGCCCGGAGGCATCCTGGGAGGCGCCCCTCCACCTCCACCGCTGCCGCCATATCCACGCAAGGTCGAACCGATGAGGGTCGGGGGGAATGTCCAGGAATCGAAAATCCTACTGCGGGTTGACCCTATATACCCTGAAGCCGCGCGCACGGCCCGCGTGTCCGGCATTGTCATGGTGGAGGTTTCGATCGACGAAAATGGCAACGTCGCACAAGTGCGTGTCATAAAGGGGCATCCGCTGCTGGACGAGGCCGCGGCCACTGCTGTGAAGCAGTGGAAATACTCCCCGACATTGTTGAATGGAGTACCGATACCCGTGATCGCGACCGCCACAGTAGTGTTTAAACCCTCAGATTCATCCACTCTCAATGGCCGGCCCTCGGGCCCATCAAGGCTGGATCCCGCCGTGTCTCAGGCGATCGCGCGGTTAAAAACGGGTCAAGCGGCCGGCGCGGGAGAGAAATTGTTCATCCGTAATGGAGCAGCCGAAGTTGAGCTCACCATGGATCACCGGTCCGACCAGGTTATGGCACAACTCCGGACTCTCGGCTTTGAGGTAGTCTCGTGGCCCCAATCATCCACGATCGCCGTTGGCCGGATCGCGATTGACAAGCTGGAGTCTTTGCTTGGCGTGGCGGCCGTGCGTTACATCGCACCCCATTACCGCTAATCATCAGGAAAGTAAAGCAAAAGATCAACGCGGGGG
>JBEKYG010000154.1:0-8844 GCA_049511215.1 Acidobacteriota bacterium
CTTCTGGAAAACGACTGGGTGAATTTGAAAGCGGGGAATTCCGAATACAAGGTTGTAGGTCTGCCGAGGGAGAACTTCCCATCCATTCCGCAAGCACCTGCGGGAGGAATCTGTCTCGCGGGGAACGACCTGAGAGCCATGATTCTGCGCACCATGTTTGC
The DNA here is from genome assembly GCA_049511215.1 of Acidobacteriota bacterium. Taxonomy (GTDB): domain Bacteria; phylum Acidobacteriota; class UBA6911; order UBA6911; family UBA6911; genus JAFNAG01. The sequence goes on from JBEKYG010000154.1 coordinate 162, forward strand.
CATTACGCAGGAGGAGTCTCGCTATTCGTTGAATGGAGCCCTTCTGGTACTGGGTCCCCATGAGATGCGAATGGTGGCCACGGATGGGCACCGCCTGGCATTGGTCACCAAGGTGGTTGAGCTGGATAAAGTCGATGCCGAGATAAGATCTCTGATTCCACGAAAGACCCTGGTCGAAATTCTCCGCCTCATTGGGGACGAGGAACTGATGGTCGAATTTGGCCGGGATGAGAATCACATCTTTTTCTCGGTCGGTGGAAAGAAGCTGATATCCAGAGTTCTTGCCGGGCAGTTTCCGAACTACGAAATGGTAGTGCCCCGCGATAACGACAAGCGCATTGTTGCGCCGAGCCGCGCGCTTGCGGAAGGAATCCGCAGGGCGGCGGTGATGTCGGATGAAAAGCTGCGCGCGGTTCGTATGGCGTTTAGTCCGGGCGTGGCCGAGATTACCGCCAGCAGCGCCGACGCAGGAGAAGCTCGGGAACTCGTCGAAGTCGATTTCGAAGGCGCCGGTCTGAGCATCGGATTCAATCCCCAATACCTGCTGGATTTCCTGGGCGCGTGTGGATCAGAGTCTGTCAGCATCCTGGTCAAGGATGCCGAGACTCAGGGAATGCTCAGCCCCGTGGGTGGAACCGAGCTTGATTATCGCTATGTAGTCATGCCCATGAAATTTTAGATGTGAGGGTACTCAATCTCCGTCTCTATCAGCACCGTAACTTCAGTCTCCAGGAAATTGAGTTTGGCCCCGGCACGAACCTCTTATTCGGACGGAACGGCCAGGGCAAGACAAATCTCCTGGAGGCAATCTACCTGCTCAGTTTTGGCAGGAGCTTCCGCACCGCAACGCCAAGAGATTGCATTCAACATGGCCGGCGCGAATGTCGTCTGGATGGGCAGATAGAACACGGCTCGATGAACCGTGAGTTGGGGATCTCAATTTCCCTGACGGGAGAGAAACAACTCCTGCTCCACCGCAAGCCCGTAGGACTGGCTGAATTCATCGGCAATCTCCATACGCTGGCCTTCACGCAAGAGCACCTGAAGGTGGTTCGCGGCGGGCCCGTCGAGCGGCGAGCCTTTCTCGATCGCGCCATGATTACCGCATATCCTGGCCATATGCAACGCCTGGCAGCATACAGCCGCGCTTTGAAGCAGCGGAATGGCCTGCTTGGGGCGGCGCTTGCGAGTAGCGGAAAAACGGATCCTGAACTGCTCGACAGCTGGGATGAGAATCTGGCCAGAGAGGGGAGCCGGATCCTCTGGAACCGCAGGCGTTACATTCAGGAAATGAAACGGGAACTCATCAATCCCCTCTGCAGCAGCGAGGCACTTGAAATCAGATATGCATCCAACGCGGTGACAGCGGACTCCGACGGCGCCGACATCGAGGGCGAGTTCCGACAGAGACTCCGGGAAGCGAGGAACGGAGACGAAAGGAAGGGTTACACTACCATCGGGCCGCACCGAGACGACCTCAAGCTGCTGCTGAACGGAAGGACCCTGGCCGACTTCGGCTCCGCGGGACAACAGCGCGGTTGCCTTTTGGCTCTCTATTTCGCTCAGATGGAGATCCACCGCGGGACCTGTGGATTCTATCCTGTGTTCCTCATGGATGACGCCGAGGCCGAGCTGGACGCTCAACGTCTTCACGCTTTTCTGGGACATTTATGCCAGCGGACCCAGACCTTTCTGACGACGGCAAAAGAGCAGTTTCTTACCTCGCTGGGCGCTGACGCGCGCCGCTTCTGCGTGCACGAAGGCCATGTCGACCCGACAGATCCCTAGCTGAGCCTGTAAGCATTTGATTTATCATCAGATATAGTTTGAATTCCCAGAGGATTTCCATGAGCAATTTTGACCTTTCCATGGTATAATTTTGGGTTCTAAAGTTAGGCAATAAGCCCTTATAAATAAAAAGGTTTCAATCACCTTCCGACGCGGAGAAGGAAGAGAATGTGAGCATGCAGGATAGGGAACAAGACGTGCCGTCGCCGGGCAGCTCAGAGGGCACCTCTCCGGCGAACGGAAGCGCACCGGAGGAAGCCTACGGCGCCGAGCAGATCAAGGTACTCGAAGGTCTGGAAGCCGTGCGCCTGCGGCCGGCCATGTACGTCGGGTCGACGTCAGGAGAGGGGTTGCACCATCTTGTCTATGAGGTGGTGGACAATTCCGTCGACGAAGCCCTGAATGGCTATTGCTCCTTGATAGAAGTCACAATACACATCGACAACAGCATCACCGTCATCGACAACGGGCGGGGCATCCCGACTGATTTTCATCAGCAGGCGCAGAAGTCGGCCGCGGAAGTCGTGATGACGGTGCTGCATTCCGGCGGCAAATTCGACAACGACTCCTATAAGGTTTCGGGCGGATTGCACGGAGTCGGCGTGTCGGTGGTCAATGCCTTGAGCCAGCGTCTGGACCTGGTGATTTGGCGCGGCGGGAAGGTATACGAACAGAGTTATGAGCGCGGAAAGCCGGTTACGGATTTCAAGGAAACGGGAACCACGAGGCGCCGCGGCACGAAGATCACCTTCAAGCCGGACGGGACTATTTTCGAGACCCTCGAGTTCAATTACGACACGATTGCCGGTCGGCTGCGGGAATTGTCGTTCCTCAACCGCGGGTTGGAGATCGTGCTCGAGGACCTGCGGTCTGACCGGAGAGTGGAATTCAGGTACGAGGGTGGGATCGCCTCGTTCGTCGAGCACTTGAACGCGAACAGGAATGTTCTCCATCCTGCTCCCATATATTTTGAGGCGCGCAAAGAGGATGTGGTGGTGGAAGTCGCGATGCAGTACAACGATGGCTACAGCGAAACCATCTTCACGTTTGCCAATAACATCAACACGCACGAAGGGGGCACGCACCTGATCGGCTTCAAGTCGGCGTTGACGCGAACGCTGAACTCTTATGCGCAAGCCCACGATCTGCTCAAGGATCTAAAAGAAAACCCTACCGGGGAGGATGCGCGCGAGGGTCTTGTGGCCGTCATCAGCGTGAAGCTGAGGAGCCCTCAGTTTGAGGGGCAGACCAAGACCAAGCTGGGCAACAGCGAAATCAAGGGGATTGTGGAAACCGCGGTCAATGAAAACCTGGGCGCGTTTTTTGAGGAAAACCCGCAGTGGTCCCGCAAGATTCTGATGAAAGCCGTCGAAGCGGCGCGCGCGCGCGAAGCGGCACGCAAAGCGCGCGATCTTACACGCCGGAAGGGCGCTCTCGACAGCGGACTGCTTCCAGGCAAACTCGCCGACTGCCAGGAGCGCGATCCGAAGTTCTGTGAGATTTACATCGTCGAGGGTGACAGCGCCGGTGGTTCCGCAAAGCAGGGGCGCGATCGCAAGTTTCAGGCCATTCTTCCCATCAAAGGGAAAATCCTCAATGTCGAGAAGGCCCGATTCGACAAGATGCTGAGCAACCAGGAAATCACCACCATGATCTCGGCCATCGGGACCGGCATTGGCAAGGAGGATTTCGCGCTCGACAAGCTCCGCTACGACCGGATCATCATCATGACGGACGCCGACGTGGATGGCTCGCACATCCGTACGCTGCTGCTGACCTTCTTCTACCGCCAGATGCCCGAGTTGGTGGAGGGGGGCCACATCTACATCGCGCAGCCGCCCCTGTACTCCGTCAAACACGGCAAGACCACCAAGTACCTCCGGGCCGAACGCGAGATGGAGGAGTACCTGATGCAGCGTGCCACGCAGGACGTGGTGGTGACCGTCGAAAAAAGCGGCATGCAGTTCAGCGGCGCGCAGCTCGTGAAATTATTGAACGGGATCAACGAGCGCACGTCGATTTACGCCAAGCTCAACCGGCGGCTGGAAAACCCCGAGCTGCTGGATCGCCTGCTGCAGTTTGTAGCCGGCGAGGGGGCTTTGTTACAGAGCGGCTTCACTCTGAAGCAGCTTTTCCAGGATAAAGAGCTGCTGGAGGAGTTGGGTCGAATCCTGGAAAAGATCGGTTACCACTTCACCACACTGCTCGATGAAGAACACGGGTTGCACTCGCTTGTGATTCAAAGGAACGGCAATGGCGGCAGGCTGACGATCAACTGGGAATTCCTCTCATCGGTGGAATGGCAGCGCCTGTTTCACCTTTATTCAGAAATGGCGCCCTTCGAAAAACCGCCCTTCACGGTCAAGCAGAACGGCGGCAAAACCACGGTCGGGTCCCGCGAGGCGCTTCTCGACCACATTCTCGCGCTCGGCAAGAAGGAACTTACGATCCAGCGTTACAAGGGGCTGGGGGAGATGAATCCGGAGCAACTCTGGAGCACCACCATGAACCCGGAGTCTCGAACGCTGATGAAGGTCTCGATCGATGACGCCGTGCAGACCGACGCCATCTTCACCATCCTGATGGGCGACGCCGTCGAACCCAGGCGTCGTTTCATCGAAGAGAACGCTCTCAACGTGCGCAATCTGGACATCTGATTCCCGCTATGAATGCAGCCTTGGAACAGGTACCGGTAAATCTGATTGACGAGATGCGCAAGTCCTACCTGGACTATGCGATGAGCGTGATCGTCGGCAGAGCCCTCCCCGATGCGCGCGACGGGCTGAAGCCCGTGCATCGCCGCGTGCTGTACGCGATGCATGACCTGGGAAACACTTACAACAAAGCCTACAAGAAGTCGGCGCGCATCGTCGGCGATGTCATCGGCAAATACCATCCGCATGGGGACACCGCGGTTTACGACACGATCGTGCGGCTGGTACAGGATTTTTCGATCCGTTATCCCCTGATCGACGGCCAGGGCAATTTTGGGTCGGTCGACGGCGACAACGCCGCTGCGATGCGCTACACCGAAATCCGCATGGCGCATATATCCGACGAGATGCTCGCGGACATCGAAAAGGAGACCGTTGATTTCGGCCCTAACTACGATGGGGCGCTGACGGAGCCGCTGGTTCTGCCGGCCAGGTTCCCCAACCTGCTGGTCAACGGATCTTCAGGAATTGCCGTGGGGATGGCAACCAACATACCGCCGCACAATCTCACGGAAATCATCAACGCGACCATCCTTCTGATCCAAGATCCCCAGGCAACTCTGGATGAGCTGATGGCGCTGGTGCCGGGGCCCGACTTTCCCACTGCAGGCTTTGTCTACGGCCGCGCCGGCATTCGGTCTGCCTACCAGAATGGCCGCGGCATCATCATTATGAGGGCCCGCGCCGCGATCGAGCGCATGGGGCGCGACCGCGAAGCGATCATTGTGACCGAGATCCCATTCCAGACCAACAAGGCCAAGCTGATCGAACGCATCGCCGAGTTGGTGCGCGACAAGAAGCTGGAAGGTGTTTCTGACCTGCGGGACGAATCCGATCGCGAGGGAATGCGGATTGTCATCGAGATCAAGAAGGACCAGCCGGCTCAAGTAGTGCTGAACAACCTCTACAAGATGACGCCGATGCAGTCCAGCTTCGGCATCATCCTGCTGGCGATCGTCAACAACCAGCCGCGCATCCTGTCGTTGTCGGAAGCCTTGAACTGCTTCATTGAACATCGCAAGGAAGTGGTGCGGCGCAGGACCATCTTTGAGCTGCGGAAGGCGGAGGCGCGCCTCCACATCCTCGACGGCCTCCGCCGGGCGCTCGACATGATCGACGCCATCATCACGCTGATCCGCTCCTCCAGGGAGCCCGCGGCAGCCAAGGAAGGCCTGATGACGCAGATGCAGTTCAGCGAGCTTCAGGCGCAGGCCATTCTCGATATGCGCCTGCAGCGCCTGACCGGGCTGGAGCGGGAGAAGATCCTCGCCGAATACGAAGAGATCCTGAAGCTTATTGCCCGGCTCAAAGAAATCCTGGCCAGCGAGCAGGTCCTCAAGGGATTGATTATCGAGGAGCTGAAAGAGCTTCAGCAGGCTTACGGCGATACCCGGCGCACCGAGATCGTCGACGAGGAAGTCGAAATTACCCTCGAAGAGCTGATTGCCATCGAAGACGTCGTGATCACGGTCTCGCACTCCGGCTACATCAAGCGTACCAACGCCTCGTTCTATCATTCCCAGGGAAGAGGCGGCAAGGGCCGCATCGGCATGACAACGCGCGAGGAGGATTTCATTGATCACGTCTTCGTCGCGTCGACGCACAGCTACCTGCTGATCTTCACCAACAAGGGGCGCGTCTACTGGCTCAAGGTCTATGAGATCCCTGATGTCGGAACCGCGGGCAAGGGCAAGGCAATCGTCAATCTCGTCAATATGTCCAAGGATGAAAAGATCGCGGACATAATCTCGGTCAAGGAGTTCGACGCGGATCGCTACGTCGTGATGGCGACTCAAAACGGGATCATCAAGAAGACCGCACTCAGCGAGTATGCCAATCCTCGGAGCTCGGGTATTATTGCCATAACGGTGCCTGAGGACGATGAGCTGATCGGCTGCCAGCTGACGGACGGCTCCTACGACATTCTGCTCGCGACACGCAAGGGGAAGTCGATCCGGTTTTCGGAAAAAGACGTACGCGAGATGGGCCGAACGGCGCGCGGCGTGATCGGGATCCGGCTGGCAAAAGGCGATCATGTGGTTGCCATGTCGGCTCTGAGCGGCAACGGACAATTCTTAACCGTGACGGAGAAAGGATTCGGCAAACGGACCGGCGTGGATGAATACCCGCGCCAGGGGCGTGGCGGATCCGGGGTGATCAACATACGGGCCGGGGAGAAGAACGGCGATGTGGTCAATACCTGCCACGTTCACGAGGACGCCTGCGTCATGTTGATTACCGCCCAGGGAAAGCTGATCAAGCTCTACGTGGATCAGATCCGGAATACGCAGAGCCGCGCCGCACTCGGCGTCAAGTGCATCGACCTGGACGAAGGGGACTACGTGACCAGCGTGACTGTGGTGGCGAGCGAGGAATCGGACACGGAGGAGCCCGGGAATGAAAGCACGCCCTCGTGATCCGCTCCTGCGCATTGGTCTGTGCCTGGTGTTGATGCCCGCGTTTCTCGCCGGATGCAGCTCCAGCGCGCGACAGCTTCTGGATCAGGCGGAATCGAGCTGGCGCAAAGGCCGGTACGAAGAGGCGATCCAGGACAACGAGGATCTTTATAAACTCGAGCCTCGCGGCAGCTACGCTGCGCGCGCCCTGCTCAACAAGGGCAATATTTACTATCTCAACCTGCGCAACCTTAAAGAGGCAATCGAGGCCTATGATAAGCTCGTCCAAGAGTTTCCCGACAGCATCGAATCCCGCCAGGCGCGCCGGCAGATGGCCGCGATCTATGCCAACGAGGTCGTGGACCTGGACCAGGCCATCGCCCAGTACAACAGGCTCCTGGAAGCGAAGGATCTCGCCGATCGATCGGAGATCCTGTTCCAGCGCGCGGACGCCTTTTTTAAAAAGGGGGACTATGATCGAGCCCTTCGCGAGCTGAGCAATCTCGAGGAATCCGGCATCAGTGATCATCTCGCCGCCCAGGTGTCGCTGAAGATCGGGAATATTTACCAAGTCAAGAGGACGTTCGATAAGGCGATCGAACCTCTTAGCAAAGCACTCGCGGCGCGCTGCGCGGATTGCGGGGAAAGCCGGCGGCGCGCAATCCTCAGTTTGGCAGAGACCTACGAGGCTCTCTTCGATTTTGACCAGGCCGTAAATACCATCCGCAAGTTGGACAAGACTCCGGAGAATGAACAGTTCATCAGCAGCGAGGTTGAGCGGCTGACCAAGAAACGCAAGGATGTCGACAAGAACATTGGGCTGAACTGGGACCAACCCCGGGCGAGCCAAGGTGCAACCAAAACACCCACGGCTGCAAAGAAACGCAGACCTCAGACCTCAGACCTCAGTCTGCGGGGGCTGCTCTTGGTTTGCGCAGCGCGCTTACCGCAAGAAAAGTCTGATGTCTGAAGACTGAGGTCTGCCCTTGACAGCTATCAAGAGGGAGAGTAATTTATGCCCTCGTTACGGGAAGGAGGTGTTTAGGCTTGGCGGAAGTCATCGTCAACGAAGGCGAATCCCTCGAGAGCGCACTTCGGCGCTTCAAGCGCAAGGTTCAGCAAGAGGACATCATCAAGGACGTCAAGAAGCACTCGTTTTACCTGAAGCCTGGCGAAAAAAAGCGGATCAAGCAGGCACTTGCCCGCAAGCGGCTGCGCAAGAAGATGCGCGGTTTGCGCGGCTAAGGAAGCAAAAAAGAAGACAAAACCGCAGATGAACGCAGATGAACGCAGATGGAAATCTGAGTGCATCTGCGTTCATCTGCGGTTTGATTTTTGGTACTTGTTTAGCCCTGTGGTTATCGAGATGTCCTTTAAAAGCAAAAAGCTGCCACGGATTTCACGGATTACACGAAAAAGACCCATGCTGGAACACATGAGGCTGTCCTATGAACCGCACACTCACCAGGACAGGCATCATGAAAAATCAGCGAAATCCGTGTAATCCGTGGCTGCTTTTGTGGGGCTAAACAGTTACGATTTTTGATCTCATAATCAGCCGCGGGGTCAATTCAGTGGTGCGCAAATTTACGCGAATCGTAGTGGTCGTGCTCGATGGCGTGGGCATTGGTGAAATGCCGGATGCGGACCGTTGGGGTGATGCGGGGAGTGATACCCTCGGCCACGTCCTCGCCGCTAGGCAGCCGCGGCTGCCGCATCTCGCCGAACTGGGGTTGGCGGCCATAAGGCCTTTCGCCACCCTTCCGCCGCGCACGCCGGTCCGAG
>JBEKYG010000155.1:0-8836 GCA_049511215.1 Acidobacteriota bacterium
GAGTGGCCAGTCAAGAACATCCCACTTTCCCGTTTCGTTCCTGCTCTTCTCCAGGTGTGAGCCCGAAAAGCGGAATGTCCTCTTTTCCACCCTGAAGAGTTTGCGGCGCCGTTTCCGCGGTCATCACATCATAACCGGCGCGGCGCAGCTTCCAGGCCAATCTCGTTTCTCTGGTCGGCCACCATCTTTTTCTAACCCCGAGTACGACGAGTGCATTGGGAGTAAGCGCGAGGATCAGCGACTGCCACAAATCGCGACACAGACACAAAACAATCGTAGTCTCCACCGGACACCCAGCCGCGATGCGGCGGAGACGGCGCTCATCAAAACTGGGCGGGACCGGCGGAGTAGCTAGCGCCAGCGGGTACGGCACGATGCGCGCGGCCAAGACAACAATGCGCGCGTCGAGACTGCACGCGAGAGCGCTGGCCTTTTTCAGAGCCGCCGCCGTCAACTCCAAGGTCGTGAAGACAACGAATATTTCGAGCCTGGAGTCGGTGTCCCTCGGCCACGGCCGTTCGACAGGTCCGGCGTCCAGATCGGTAGATCCCGCAAGGCTGGGAACCATATGCTTCTTGCCCTCCGCGTAAGAGCATGCGCCGGAAGCCCTGAAGAACTCGTGTGAAAGACAGGAAGAAGCCGTGAAAAATCCAGGAAGAATTTATGAAGTTTCCGGCAGGCCGTTGAAGCGGTAGCCGACCCAGGGCTCGGTCGTGATGAACTGGGGATTCTCGGGATTCAGCTCGATTTTTTTGCGCAGGCTTTTGACGAAAGCGCGCAGGTAGTCGACCTCGGAGCCATAATCGGGCCCCCACACCGCCTGCAGCAACTCCCGGTGGGACAGCGCCTGGTTTGGGTGCTGGGTAAGATACCGGAGCAGGTCCAGTTCTTTGGGGGTTAGGTGGACTGGCTCGGCTCCGTTCGAGACCGTCCGCGCATTGAAATCGATCAAGAGCTGCCCGACGCGAATCCTGGGGGGTGACGAATGCGAGGCCGGCATGCGCCTGAGCGTGGCGCGGATGCGCGCCAGAAGCTCCGGCGTGCTGAACGGCTTGGTTACAAAATCGTCTGCACCGGCATCCAGAGCCGCAACTTTGTCCGCCTCCGAATTCCGCACGGTCAGCATGATAACGGCGATGTCGGAGTCGGCCCTGATCGCACGGCAAGCATCCATTCCGTTCATGCCGGGCATGTTGATGTCGAGGAGCACCAGATCCGGGCGGAACTCGCGGATTTTTTCGAATCCCTCCTCGGCGGTTCTGGAATCCTCCACTTCAAATCCGGCATTGGTGAGCGTGGTTCGCATGATGCGCCGGATTTGAGGTTCATCATCAATTACGAGAATGCGACCCGCGCTCATGCTCGTTTTCCTTAGGTTGCGCCGGCAAGGTCAGCCGGAAAGTGGTCTCGCCGGGACGGCTCACCACACTCAGATCCCCCTGGTGAGCGCGCACAATGCTTTGCGATATCGTCAAACCGAGACCGGAGCCCGGTATGCCGCGCTGCACGGTGGGGCTTCGGTAGAACCTCTCAAAAATGCGGCCCTGTTCATCGGCCGGTATCCCCTGTCCACGATTGGTGATTTCGACGGCAACGGCGTCGTCGGTGTCATAGACACGGATCGTGAGCGGCGTGCTGGGATAGGAATACTTCAAGGCATTATCCAAAAGTTGCTTCAAGGCAAGCTTAATCAGTCGGCGGTCCAGGGTGCTAGTGCGAAGCTGCTCGCCGCAGGAAACCTCGATCGGCCGGTTGTCGAGTGCCGTTTGCATAGAGCCAACCACCTCGCGAACAAGATCGCTCATCCTGGACAACTCCGGCTGAACCTTGATGTGTGCTGTGTCCAGCCGTGCCATTTCCACTGTATTATCGATCAGGCTCCCCAGGTGTTCCGCTTCTTCGTCGGCAATCTTGAGGAGCTCCTTGCGGCTTTCCGCCGGCTGGTCGGGATTGTCCAGGAGCGAGGTGGTTGCGGCCTTGATTGAGGTCAAGGGGGTTTTGAACTCATGCGCCATGGCATCGATGAGGGTCGTGCGCAACTGCTCGCTTTGCCGCGCCGCTTCGATCTGATGGGCAAGGTCCTGGGCGCCCGCCCTTTCCAGGCCGATCGCCACCAGATTGGCGATCCCCTGCAGCACGGAATCCGGCATGCGCGTCCCCTGGATTGCGAGGCTCGCTATGGGCTCGGAGCCGAGGCGTATGGCCGTAACAATTCGATTCGACTGCGCGTCGGAAAAAGAGGCTCCGTGCCATGCGGCATCTCGAAGCTGATCATCCAGATCTTCAAGGTCAGACGGTCCGGCTCGATGAAACTTTTCCGTGCGGCGCTCGTACAGCACGGCCCCGCTAACCTGAAAAATGTCCTGCAATTTGCGCACGAGTTGCGTGGGGAACGACTCGAGGTTGGCGATCAGGAGGATGGCACGGCTGAACGTGTAAAGCCGCTCGATATCTTGCTGCCGTTCGATGGCGTCGAGTGCCCGCCGCTTCGCCTTCGTGGACAGTCGGCTCGCGATCAGCGTCGTTGTCAGAAAGCTGAAAAGTGCCACTACATTCTGCGGGTCTTTAATTGTAAAGGTCCCAATGGGCGGCAGGAAGAAGAAGTTGAGAGTGAGTGTGGCTCCTATTGAGGCGACAGCAGCCTCGAAGAATCCCCAGGTGCTGGCAAGAACAAGCACCAGCAACAGGTAGGCAAATCCCGCCGTCGCGGAATTGACAGACATCAAGCGTGCCGCAAATGTGATTGCCGCCAGCCCCGCGAGCGACACCAGCAACCGCATTGGATGCAATTTCAAGGTTCTCCACGACCTCCGCGGCATATTGTAGTCAGCCGACCCCAGGGCGTCGAGGAAAAAGAGGCCGTATCTCACGCAAGCAAATTGGGAACGGGGTCGGACCACGATAAACTAATCAAGCCAATTCAATTGAGACCAACTGCCGTTGGTTTTTCGGCCCTTGCGCTAGATTTTTGGCGTTATTTTTTCGTTCTATGCCAGGCCAAGAAGCATGGCAGCAATTCAGGATTACCGGCTCTTTCCACCAACTCCTAGATCAATAAAACGCCGACAGAAATTGGCGCTAAAGCCCTTTGGATGGCCATCCCCAAGGTTTATCTTGCTGCAATCAAACGGGTTTTTCCGGTCCGACCCTCCATGCTTCTCTGGGCGTCCCCTATTTCCAGCCTGTGTTCCCGGAGCAGGCGCGGCAGCCGTGATGCGCGTGCGGATGCTTGGCGGCTTGTGTTTCGTGGTTCCGATTTCGGTTGCGGTCATGGTTCCACCCCCGAATATGCCGCACGCCCTGCTGTTCGTAGTGGCTTGTGTCCTAGCGGACACATGATATAAATTGTATTGGGTATGGTGCCTTAAGGGTTGATTCGTCTCCGCCGCGGAATTCGGAGCAACCCCGGGGGAAGCAGGCAGAAGATACAACCCCGGAATGTGCCGGTCCTCGCGGCGAGCTCCAACCCTGAAACCGTTTTGTTTGGACTGTTCCTTGGCCTTTTCGCGATTGAGGAAAAAGGACGATGCGCGTTTCAGTGATCATCCCTGCTTACAATGAAGAGGCACTGATTCACCGCACATTGGATTCTCTCCGGAAGCAAGACTACCGGGGCGCGATGGAAATCATTGTTGTCGACAATCGATCCACGGATGGCACGGCCAGAGTGGCTGAAGAGTGGGGTGCGCGTGTTGTCCAGGAGGAGCGTAAAGGGTACGTCTATGCCCTGATGTGCGGTTTCGAGCATGCGTCCGGCGAGATCCTCATTACAACCGATGCAGACACCATCGTCCCCACGAATTGGGTTTCCACGTTGGTCCGGGCTTTTGAGGAGGGCTCCCAGGTTGTGGCTGTGGGAGGCGGTGTGGAGTTCTACGATGCCAACTGGAAAGGCAATCTTTACGCCCGATGCATTCTTCCCATCGCACTCGCCTACGAGCGCATCTGCTTCTCGTGCCCACATTTGTGGGGTGCGAGCATGGCAGTCCGGCGAGAAGCGTTCCTTAGATCCGGGGGCTGGACGGGCAAATTTAACTTACAAGCAGACACCGACCTGTCGCGGCGGCTGATGACTATCGGCACGGTGAGGATCATCAAGAACCTGAGAGTCTCGACCTCGGCCCGGCGCTTCAATCAGGGGCTCTGGGCGAGTCTGTTCCTTTACGGGGTCAATTTCCTCAGCCTGCAACTTCTCAATCGCCCGGCATTTTTCAATTTCCCGGCTGTCCGGCCGGATTCATCCAATTCAACCGAAAGACGAGCCTCCAGACACAGGAAGTGGCCGGTTCTCGGTGCGATGGTACTGGCTACCGTGTTGTCGAGCTTCGGAGAACACTCGAGAGTTTGGCCCGCGGAAAAACCTTCCCACAACTATGTCAAGCGCATCACGACGCAAGAAAAGGTAATTGCGCTAACCTTCGACGATGGCCCCAACGAATCCTATACCAGCCAGATTTTAGAAATCCTGCGGGACAACGGCGTTCGCGCCACATTCTTCCTGATCGGAAAGAATGTTGAGTTCTTTCCCGATGCGGCACGAGAGATAGTCAAGGAAGGCCATGCAGTCGGCAATCACTCTTACTCTCACCCGGTCTATCTCGCCCTGGAGCCATCGAAGTATGAGGGCCGCCAAATCGACATGGACGAGCAGATCCTGGAAACGGTGACCGGCGTGCATTGCACACTTTTTCGCCCGCCACACGGTTTTCATTCCCCCTGGCTTCTGCACGCTGCCGCCAAGCGCGGGCTGACATCCGTGGGATGGTCCGAGAATGCCAGCGACTGGCGCAACGTCACCAGTACCGAAATCGCCGACAGGATCGTGAGGAACGCGCGCCCCGGGAACATCATTCTGCTTCACGACGGGCTCAATCTGGCGCACGGCGTGGACCGGAGCCGAACGGTCAATGCCCTCCCGCCGATCATCGCGAATCTCAAAGCTCAGGGATATCGTTTCGTCACCGTCCCGGAGCTGCTCGGAATTTCGGGGACAGTCACCACAATCCCTAAACTCTTCGGAAGAGTGCCACGTTAATCTGGGCCCTGGGAGTTTGGGGATTGTGGTGACTGTCCCCGAAATTAAGCAGGATCCCGCCGCAATCGCCTCCAGACGACGCGGACGGGAAAGAACAGGAGTGCGCCCCAGAGAAGAAGGCTGGGCCCATAGGAAATCAGGAACAGAACCACGCTGACGATGCCTTCCACCATGGTACTGAACCCCTCAACCGCGGCGTTGCGAAACCGTGTCGTCGTCGAAGGGGGCATCATTTGAAGCTGAGCCCGGTAGTCTTCCGTCAGAACCACGTTTAGGGTTGCGAAGTCCACTCGGTTGGCCAGGCTCTTTCTCTCCGCTTCCATTCGTTCGATCTCACCCCGGACGCGACCTATCTCCAGCTCTACTGATAGGACGTCCGCCAGTTTCCCGGTGCTCTGGCGGAGAAGGTCAGTCAGTCGCTTTTCGGTGTTCCTGGCGTTCGCAAGTCGCGCCTCCAGGTCCACATACTGTTGTGTCACTTCCTCGCCCGTCTGCGACTCCGACGCGACTCGGCCGAGCTTTCTTAGCTCCGCCATTGTGGATTCCAGCTGATCGGCGGGCACCCGCAGAGTTGCATTCAGCGTGCGGCCAGTGCCGGAGGGGTTGCTGACGCTCAACTCCCCGACATAGCCGCGGTGTCGCTTCAGAATTTCCTCGATGCGGGCGCGGTCTTTATCGAACTCAGTGGTGGTTAATATAACCTGAGCCGTGCGGACGATCATGGAGCCATTGATCTCCAACGAATCCCCAATTTTTTGCGCCACGCCTCCCACAGTAGCTCTATTGCCGAAATCAAGAACGTAGTTATCAGAACTGAGCTTATCAATGCCGCTGCTTCGCGTTGGCGCTTGAGATTGGACCTGTGATCGTGGCCCAGAACTGATATCCATGGGATGGGGCGCTTCCCGGTACAAGCTCAGTCTCGTCATTGAAACCAGCAACACAACTAAGCCGATGCTGGCAAAGCTGATGACATACGGCGACCACCGGCGCATTCCCAAGATGTCTCGCCATGCCCGCCGGCCAAGAGTGGAAGCCTTTTCTCGAACTCGTTCGCGGTCATCAAGCGCCGCGGCGATGCGTGGAATTACTCCTGACGCGGGGGACGCAACTTGCCATGTTATCATTCTTTGGGAGACGCTCTGGAGATCGGCGGCGAGCCTGAGGCACTCCTGGCATCCCTCCAAATGCGCCGCGGCTGCAGCTGCTGGACCGGCCGTGAGCTCACCGTCCAGATAGGCCATTATGTCTTCTCGTTCGATGGGATGGCAGTTTCTCTGCATTTCACACCTCGTCTTCAGCCGGCGTTACTGCTTCGCAGTCCGCCGTTCCACTCGCTGCCGCGGCGTCGTGGAGTTTCACTTCCGGTTCCAAGAAGCTTTTCAAGGCCATGCGCGATCGAAACAGTCTGGAACGGACTGTGTTTACCGGAATTCTCAGCACCTCGGCGATTTCCGCATAGCTGAGTTGCTCGTATTCCCGCAGCATCAGAATCTCGCGTTCAGCGGCACCGAGTCTTTCGATTGCTTGCCGAACCCATAGCGCGTCATCCTGGGCATCGTCTACCAAGGGTTCTGCACCGGACTGCGCCGGAGGCGCGTTCCTGATCCGTTTGCGCCGCTCGGCGGCCAGCAGCTTCAACGCGATGCCGTAGAGGTAAGTTCGGACCAGGGCCTGCGGCTCGTAACGTGACGTGGCGCGAATCACCGCCAGGAAAGTCTCCTGTGTCAGATCCTCCGCGCGCTCGGTGCTGTTCAACCGCCGCCGGAAAAAGCCATAGAGCGGCTCACGATAGCGTTCAAATAATTCCTCGAACGCCTCGCGCGATCCGCGCTGGAATTCGAGCATCAAGGCCTCATCACTGACCATGGTCTCCCGCGCATCCCCTTTTGCCGTCCCGATGCCCTCCCAGAATACTCTTCATCATCTATAATGTCGCGAACAGCCAAAAAGTTCCCGAGATTTGTACTCGGTAGCCACGAAATACTTGGATCAGCACGGCCGCAATCAAAAATAAAGGATTAACGCAGAGGGCGCAGAGAATAGCTCGTGCATGTGAGGCCCTGTAAAGAAAGGCCGCAGAGAAAGTCCTTTTCCTCCTGCAGCGGATTTGCGGGTATGTGGTACGGCGCAGCGGGCGGCCGCAACCAAGATTGTTCCCAACGATCTGGCGCCGGCCGCGCCGTGTGTTTCGTGGTTACGATTTTGGTTGCGGCCATGTTTCCATCCATCAAATATGTCGCACGCCGTGCTGTTCGTAGTGGCTTGTGCCATAGTGGGCGCTTGATGTAGATTTTCATCGCCCCCACGAATTGGGTCTCGACGTTGGTCCGGGCTTTTGAGGGGGGTGCCCAGGTTGTGGCCGTGGGAGGCAGTGTGTTGCACGGCCACTATTGGCCAATTCATTGAATCAAGAGGATCAACCCAATGCCCTGGAAAGAGAAAAAAGTCAGTCGCCGTGAGGTTTTGCAGGGCGCCGTGGTGGTTGGCGCCGGTATGGCAACGGTAGGTGCGCTTGGATCACTAACGCCTGCATCCGCTTCGGACGCGGCAGTCCCGGCCAAGTGGGACAAAGCCGCTGATGTCGTCGTTATCGGCGCGGGCGCCGCGGGGCTGCCTGCAGCCATTGAAACAATCCAAAATAAAGCATCCGTGATTCTAGTCGAAGCGAACAATGACGTCGGCGGGCACGCCATCGTAAGCGGTGGAAACATACCGCTTGGCGGCGGGACGAGTGCGCAGAAGAGGAACAACGTAGCGGATTCGCCGGACCTCCTCTTTACGGACCTGACGGACTGGTCGGTGGTAGAACCCAACGGGTTCCCTGATTACAGGTACAACGACAGGGAGGTCATTCGCGCCTTTGCCGACAACAGCGCTCCGGTTTTTGAATGGCTGGCATCCAATGGAGTGGTGTTTGTCGACAGGGCGCCGGACACACGCGGCGGAACCTCGGTCGGGAACTCCGTCCCCAGGGAAATGCATGCGGCGGCCATGGCATGGCCGCAGGTGAATACCGGAGTGCCGGTGAACACCGCGGTTCAAGCTACTACCTCTTCCGGTGTCGGGCTCATCAGGCCGCTGGAAGCCACGGCGAGAAAGTTAGGCGTCGAGTTCCTGCTGGAGCACAAGATGACGGGCCTCATTCGCGAGAACATCGCGTTAGGCAGAGTTCTTGGAATTGCGGTAGAGAACAAGGGGAAGAAGCTGAACATCCGTGCAAAGAAGGGCGTCATCATCGCCACGGGAGGCTCCACAGGCAACGTGAACTTCCGGAGGATATTCGACCCGAGGCTCACCGAGGAATATTGTGGCGTGGCCGGGGAACCTTACTCCGTCCAGGACGCCAGTGGAGAGCTCGCCGCAATGGCCATAGGAGCCTCGCTCTGGGGTGCGTTTAACCAATCGGGAGAATTCGGTTCCGCGATTACAAAAGCGGGCAGAATCGGGTGTCAGTATGGATATGCAAACCTGGTATGGAATCCCGCCAGCAAATACTTCTCCCTCGCGCGCGCCACTGGCCTGACGGTGATGGATTACCAGGACGTCATCCTCGTAAACCAACTAGGCCTGAGATTTTACGATGAGACCCAACCCCAGTTCTCCGCCAATAACTACAACTCCATTAACCCCTATAGGCCCGGAAGCTACCTTAATGCCGCCAACATCAGATATGCTCCCGCTAATTTTATCAATGCCGCCCTGGCCGGAATTGGAGACGGCGCCAATGGTGGCGGGCCGATTTGGGCCATCTTCGACGCCGACGCCGTGACTCGAGAGAAGTGGAATCCGCAACCTCCC